>QEXW01000152.1 GCA_003130845.1 Anaerolineae bacterium | reverse complement strand
GCGGATGTGGGAAGCGGATTCGGCAGCGGATGGGGCAGCGGATGGGGAAGCGGATAAGCGGATGTGGGAAGCGGATTCGGCAGCGGATGGGGAAGCGGATAAGCGGATGTGGGAAGCGGATTCGGCAGCGGATGGGGCAACGGATGGGGAAGCGGATAAGCGGAGGCTGTCGTTGGATAAGGTTTCGATGGTGTAACCATTGGCCTGCGCCCATTGTGGCAGCCATTGATAGGCAAAGGTTATGTTTTCGGGCATTTCGTCAACGAGGATGTACTCAACGTTGCAGGGTAGGATGTTCCAACGTAATAAGCGCGCTAGCATGGTGCCAATTCCCGCTCCAACCTCGATGATGGTTAGCTGGGAGTTGAAGGCGGACAGTTCGGCGTGTAGCGCGGCCAGTACGTCTTTGTTGAGGGCACGGTCATCTACAGTTTGTTTGGCAAGTAGGTAGCGGGGAAAGGAGTATTCCATAGCAAGAGTTTTTAATCGATATTGAGGAGAATGGTTGCGGTCTGCCTGGGTTTGGGATATGATACCCACAGTATGACACGATTTTCATCGGAAGGAAAGGATGCTGTGATGCGTGAGGTGCAGGAGTTTGCCAGTCAGGTTATCGAAAATGTAGAGAGGGTTATTGTTGGCAAGCGGGCAGCAATTGAGTTGATGGTGGTGGCTTTGTTGTGCGAGGGGCATGTGCTGTTGGAGGATGTGCCAGGTTCCGGTAAGACGATGTTGGCTCGTTCGATGGCAGTCAGTTTGGGCTTGGAGTTTAAGCGGGTGCAATGTACGCCCGATTTGTTGCCGAATGATATTACCGGGGTTTCAATTTTTAACCAGAAGAGCGGTGAGTTTGAGTTTCGCCCAGGGCCGATTTTTGTCAATCTTTTACTGGCCGATGAGATTAATCGCGCTACGCCACGCACTCAGTCGGCGCTGTTGGAGGCGATGCAGGAGCAGCAGGTGACGGTGGATGGTGTCTCGCGTTCGTTGCCACGTCCGTTTTTTGTGCTGGCTACGCAGAATCCGATTGAGTATGAGGGGACGTTTCCGCTCCCCGAGGCGCAGTTGGACCGTTTTTTGATGCGGCTTTCGTTGGGGTATCCAGCGCCGCTCGAGGAACGTCAGATTTTGGTTAATCTGTGGCGCGAGCATCCAATTTATCGGCTGACGAAGGTGGTGGATGGTCGCGGGGTGTTGCAGCTGCAGCAGAGGGTGTGGGATGTGCATGTGGATGAGACGTTGCAAGAATATATCGTCTCTTTGGCCGCAGCCACTCGTTCTCATCCCGATTTGGCGCTGGGGATTAGTCCGCGCGGTAGTCTGGCGCTGTTTAAGACGGCGCAGGCTTTGGCCGCTGTGCGTGGACGGGACCATGTGTTGCCGGATGATATTAAATATTTGGCTCCGGTGACGCTGACACATCGCTTGATTGTTCATCCGGAGGCCGAATTGCGTGGGCGAACGCCAAAGGTGATTTTGCAGGAGGTTTTGCAACGTACGCCACTGGATTTGGGACAGGCCTAAGGGTTGTGTAAAAATGCCCTGCCCTTTCTTTGTTGCTTCAGACAGGCGGGAAAGGGCAGGGTTGTTTGGTGGTTCGTTGGGGGTAGGTTTGTTTTAGATGTGTATGGCTTGGCCTTCGGCACTGTGTGCTGCTTCCATGAGTGCTTCGGATAAGGTGGGGTGGGCATGAACGTTGCGGGCGATTTCGGCAGGGGTTAGTTCCATCATTTGCGCTAGGGTCAGTTCGGGCAACAGTTCGGTCACTTCAGGGCCAATCATGGCCGCGCCCAGTATTTCGCCGTATTTTTCGTCAATGACCAGTTTGACCCAGCCGGTGTAGTCTCCCAGGCCGAGTGCTTTGCCGTTGGCTTGGAAGGGGAAGCGCCCAATTTTGACCTGGTACCCACGCTCTTTGGCTTGGGCTTCGGTCAGGCCAAAGGATGCGATTTGCGGCTGGCAGTAGGTGGCACGTGGCATCATTTCGTAGTGCAAGGGGTGAACTTCTTGTCCGGCAATTGCTTCGGCAGCCAGAATGCCCATGGCTGAGCCCACATGTGCCAGCATGAGTTTGCCGGTGACATCGCCAATGGCGTAGATGTGGGGTAGGTTGGTTTGCATGCGTTCATTAATTTCGATGAAGCCCCGTTCCGAAATCTTGACGCCAAGTTCTTCTAGTCCTAGGCCTTTGGAGTTGGGACGGAAGCCAATCGCTACGAGTGCTTGTTCGGCTTCTAGGGTTTTGTTTTCGCCATTGGCAGAGACTGTGACCCGCACACCGCTTGCAGAACTTTCGACGGTTTCGACTTTGTGCCCAGCCAGAATTTTGATGCCGCGTTTTTTGAAGGCTTTTTCTAATTCGGCGGAGATTTCTTCGTCCTCCAGCGGTACGATGCGCGGTAGCATTTCAACGATGGTTACATCTACGCCATAGGCATTCCAGATGGTGGAAAATTCTACGCCGATGGCGCCTGAGCCAATGACGATGACGCTCTTCGGCAGTTTTTCTTGTAGGATGGCTTCCCAGTAGGTGACGATTTTTTCGCCATCTACTTTCCATGCGGCAGGAACAGCGGAGGAGGCACCCGTTGCGATGATGATGTTCTTGGTTGAAAGTTCGGTTGTTTTGCCGTCTTTGTCGCTGACCGCTACGGTGTGTGGACCGGTGAGTTTGGCAGTTCCCATGAAGACGCTGATGTTGTTCTTTTTCATCAGGAAGCCGATGCCTTTGACCAGCCTATCCGAGACTTGGCGCGAGCGTTTGACGGCAACGCTATAATCCAGTTGCAGGTTTTCAAATGAGAAGCCAAATTCTTTGCCGCGTTCTCGCAGGATGTGTGCTAGTTCAGCATTGCGAAGTAGGGCTTTGGAAGGGATGCAGCCGACGTTCAGACATACGCCGCCCATCCATTGCTTTTCTACGATGGCGGTTTTTAGGCCGAGTTGCGCGGCGCGGATGGCAGCGACGTATCCGCCTGGTCCGGCGCCGATGACGACGACATCAAATTGTTCTGACATGTGTTCTCCTTATCCTATCGGGCTGCCCCGATGGTGAATTTGAGCGTGACGCTCCAATTTTACTATGGCCGTGAGGGGGCGGGCAAAGCTCTTTGTTTTGCTCTCTCAGGGGTTAGATGCGCAAAGTCGGCTTGGGTTGCGTGTGCGCGGTATAATTTTGGTATGTTGCCAGATTTGCAATTGAATGAGGTTGTTCGTTTGCGTAAGCCGCATCCTTGTGGCGGTTATGATTGGACTGTCACTCGTTTGGGGGCAGATATTGGTTTGGAATGTCGCACGTGTGGGCATCGGGTGTTGCTGACGCGCCGTGAGTTGGCGCGTCGGTTGAAGGCGCGTGTATCTGCTCCGCAGGGGAGCTCGCTTGAGAGGCCACCACAGGGAAAGGTGTTGTACTAATTCAGAGTCGATAGCACGCAGGAGAGGCTGCGTTTTTCGTTTTGTGCAAAGGGGGGAGGCTTAGCGGTGTCGGGTTGAGCCTCGTTCTAGGCTAACGAGGTAGCCTTTCATCGCTTCAAAATCGCTCAGGATGACGCCTGTGCCGCGCACGACGCAGGTCAGGGGGTCTTCGGCTTGCCAAACGCGCAGGTTGAGTTCATCCGCGAGACGGTCGGCCAGGCCTTGCAGCAAGGCGCCACCACCGGCTAAACAAATACCGGTGTCCATCAGGTCTGCAATGACTTCGGGCGGCACTTCGTCCAGCGCATCGCGGATGGTGTCTACAATCACTTGGACCGAGCCAGAGAGTGCATCACGGATTTCAATGGAGGAAACTTCGATCGATTCGGGCAGGCCGGTTACCAGGTTGCGCCCGCGTACTTCGGCGGTCTTTTCTTGGGGGAGGGGATAGGCCGAGCCGATTTTCATCTTGACTTGTTCGGCTACTCCCTCGCCTATCAGCAGGTTGTATTTGTTGCGGATGTATTGGACGATGTCTTGATCCATTTCATCGCCGGCCACGCGCAGCGAGCGCGAAACCACTACCCCCCCCATGGACATGACAGCCACTTCGGTTGTTCCGCCACCGATGTCCACCACCATAGAGCCTTTGACGTCGCCTACGGGCAGGCCGGCGCCGAGTGCTGCCGCCACAGGTTCTTCTACCAAGTAGGCTTCGCGCGCTCCGGCCGACATGGCGGCGTCGTATGCTGCGCGTTTTTCCACTTCGGTAACCCCGGCCGGGATGCCGATGACAACGCGTGGGCGTGGGAGTGGCACCACACTTTGTTCATGCACTTGGTCGATGAAATATGTCAGCATCTCTTGGGTGACGTTGAATTCGGAGATTACGCCATCACGCACTGGGCGCACGGCAATTAAGTTGCTGGAGGTACGTCCCATCATGTCTTTGGCTTTTTGTCCTACTGCGAGGGGTTCGCGGGTGCGCTTATCAATGGTGACCCAGGAAGGTTCGTTGATGACGATGCCTCGGTTTTTGACATAGACCAGCGTGTTCGCTGTCCCCAAGTCAATGCCAATATCCAGGGAGAAAAGTCCCAAAAGCCAGTTGAGCGGGTTGAAAGCCAAAGCGTGCTCCTCAATGAAACAGCATTCCTTATCTTCTAGGAAGATTATACCATTTTGGAAAAATCACCCTTGTATTTGGTAGAGAATTTTGTTACAATTGCTTTGTAAGTCCAATGGACTAACTAACCAGAGAGGTTCGTTATGCTTCCCTCGCAAAAAGCCAATCAGCAACAAGCCCGTCTGCATAATCTGAACTTGGTGTTTCGCATGATTTATGAAAGCGGTATGACCAGCCGGATTGAAATTGCTCGTCGAACGCATCTGACGCGCACTACGGTTTCGGATATGGTGGCTGATTTGATAGAAGGTGGCTTAGTCGAGGAGGTCGGCACGAGTGTTTCGAGCGGTGGAAAGCCTTCTATTTTGTTGCAATTGGTAGCCGATGCGCGCTATCTGATTGGTTTGAATTTAGCGCAAGATAAGTTTGTCGGCGCGGTCACGAATTTGCGGGGCGAGATTAAGGAAACGTATGAGGTGCCTTCGGAAAATCACGATGGCGAGCTTGCTGTGCAGCGTGTCTATGAGCTGCTTGATCGCTTGGTGCATAGCCGATGGCAGCCGTTAATTGGAATTGGGGTTGGTACGCCCGGGCTGGTCAATACGCGCCAGGGTATGGTGATTCAGGCGGTTAATTTGGCTTGGAAGAATCTACCGCTCGGTAAGCTGCTCTCGCAGCGGTATGGGTTGCCGGTGTCGGTGCTGAATGATAGTCAGGCTGCTGCGATTGGTGAATTTTCTTATAGCGGTCATCGTGCGCACCGCAATCTGATTGTGGTCAACGTCAGCCAAGGTGTGGGTGCCGGTATTTTGATTGATGGCAAACTTTTTCAGGGTGATGGGGGTGGAGCGGGAGAGATTGGTCATGTGCCGGTGCGCGGTAATGACCGTTTGTGTCGTTGTGGGCGCGTAGGGTGTTTGGAAACTTTGGCCAGTGCGCGGGCAATTATGGCGCAGTGGCAGGCTGGTTCGGTGGAAAAGCTTTCTACTCTGTCGGAGGTTTGTGAGCAATTTGAGCGTGGAGATGTCAAGACGCGGGAGGCGGTTGTGCAAGCCGGGCAAGCCCTTGGTGAAGCGCTTGGGGCGTTGGTTGCCGCTTTTGATATTCATCACATTTTGCTCACCGGTGAGATGACTTGTTTTGGTCAGCTTTGGCTGGAGAGTATCCGCCAGGCGATGCGCCGCTCGGCTTTGGAACAGATGACCGGACAGGTTCAAGTTGAATTGGGCAAATTTGATAATGATGCTTGTATTCTGGGTGCCGCTGCGCACTTGTTGTTGGAAGATTATTCTCTGCTCTTTTCGCAAGCGAAGTGAACATTATGCAACATCTCAAAATTTCTCCGCCGCGTATTTTGCCTCCCCTGGACCCGGGGTTTTTGCCACCGGCGCTTGTTAGCCGGGCTTTTCGGGCCTTGACTGAATCGGAAAGTGCGTTGCTCATTTTGGGCTTGGAGCGAGCAGACGGTGAACTTTCGCGCTTTGAGATGCGTATCTTGCCCGAAAGGCATCCGCTCTTTGAATACACTTTGCCGTATGCCGAGAGAATCTTGAAATTCTTGCTCTGGCAGCGGGGTGCCTTTCGCGTGTATGTGGGTGGCGCGCCTGCGGTGGGCGAATACCTGCGCGAGCAATATCGCATCGGTGGCGTGCGTGAATTCGATGCCCGCTTCATGGGTGAGCAGGTCTATCAACGTCCTTTCGAGGTGATTGCCTGCCGTCCCGAGCAGGTGCCACCTGCTTTTGAAATTGGCAAGAACCTGGGCCGTCACCTGGATGGTTGCCGCATTGGCTTCGATTTGGGGGCATCTGACCGCAAAGTGAGCGCTGTGATAGACGGTCAGGTGGTTTACAGCGAAGAAGTCATTTGGGAACCCAAAAAGCACAGTGATCCGGCCTATCACTACTACGAAATTCTCACCGCTCTGCGCACCGCTGCTGCGAAATTGCCGCGGGTGGATGCGATTGGTGGCAGCTCTGCCGGCATTTATGTCAATAATCGCCCGATGGTGGCCTCGCTCTTCCGCGCTGTGCCGCCAGAACGCTACCAGGAAATTCGCACGCTTTTCCTGCGGCTGGAACAGGAGATGGGTGCGCCGCTGGAAATCATCAACGATGGCGATGTCACCGCTCTGGCCGGTTCGATGTCCATCGAAGACAACGGTATTCTGGGTATTGCGCTTGGTTCCAGCCTGGCAGCGGGTTATGTGAACCCCGACGGGCAGATTACCGGCTGGCTGAACGAATTGGCCTTTGCGCCGGTAGATTACCAGCCCGAGGCGCCGGAAGAAGAATGGTCGAAAGACTTTGGCTGTGGGGCGACCTACTTCTCCCAGCAGTGTGTCTTCCGCCTTGCGCCGCGCGCTGGCATTTCTCTGCCCGAAGGCGTGACCGACGCAGAGAAACTCAAAGCGGCTCAAGCCTATCTTGAAGCCGGTCACCCCGGCGCGGAAGACATCTGGCGCACGATGGGCGTGTATCTTGGTTATAGCCTGGCGCATTTCGCCGAATTTTATGAAATCCGCCATCTGCTTATTTTGGGCCGCTGTACTTCGGGGCGGGGCGGCAATTTGCTCCTGGAAGGCGCGCGCGCCGTCTTGCAGGCCGAGTTTCCCGAACTCGCCGGGCGAATTGCCCTGCACTTGCCGGATGAGAAGATTCGGCGTGTGGGGCAGGCGGTGGCGGCGGCCAGTTTGCCCGCTTTGCAACGACAAACTTCTCCAGCATAGGAAACACCATGAAATTCCACCTCGAAACTGCCGAACTCTACATCCCTGATGGTCTGGCTGCCGAACTAGCCCTGGCGCGCACCACGCATCTGTGCATTGCCGCTCACCAGGACGATATTGAAATCATGGCCGCCGCGCCGATTCTGGAATGCTTTCAACATCCCGAAAAATGGTTCACCGGCGTTGTCGTCACCGATGGACGTGGTTCGCCGCGCAATAGTCTGTATGAGCAGTACACCGATGAAGAAATGCGCCTGGTGCGTTTCAAGGAACAGCGCAAAGCGGCTTTTGTAGGCGATTACGCCGCCCAAATCTTGCTCGATTACCCCAGCAAGGTGGTCAAAGATTGCGCCCAAACCGCGCCGGTGGAAGACCTGCTCCAGATTTTGCGGCTTACGCGCCCGCAGGTGGTCTATACCCACAACTTTGCCGATAAGCACGATACGCACGTGGCAGTGGCCTCGCGTGTGGTGCAGGCACTGCGTCAACTCGCGCCCGAAGAGCGCCCGGCGCGCTTGATTGGGTGCGAGGTGTGGCGTGCGTTGGACTGGGTGCAAGACGAGGACAAGGTGGCGATGGACCTTTCTGCGCATGAAAACTTGCAATTTGCTTTGTTGGGTGTCTTTGATTCTCAAATTGTAGGCGGTAAGCGGTATGACCTGGCTTCGATGGGTCGTCGCCGCGCGAATGCCACGTACTTTGAGTCACATGGCGTGGACAATGCCGCCGGACTTTCTTATGGAATTGACATGACCGCTCTGATGAATGACCCGCACTTAGACTTGGCCGATTTCATTGCGACGTTCATCGAACGCTTTGCGCAAGATGTTGTAGGACGTATTCGGCGGGTGAACACTTAAACGAATAGGAGGTGGTGTATTCTCACACGATAATCAACTCTCTCGTTTTTTGATGTTCCAGAAACTTCATTCACTCTCACATCTGTAAGAAGGAGAAGAAACCATGCGTAAGACCTTGTTTGCTTTGCTTTCGGTTGTGGTCCTTGCCAGCTTGTTGCTCGCGGCTTGTGGTGGTGGCGCGGCCACGCAGGTGCCGGCATCCAACGAACAACCGGCTCCTACCAAAGCGCCCGAACAACCCGCTTCTAACCAGCAGCCAGCCGGTGAGAGCAAAGTTCTCAAAATCTACCTGCTCGATTACACCCCTGCTACCATCGAATGGCTGAAAAATGAAATCAACCCGGCCTTTGAAGCCAAGTTCCCCGGTGTGAAAGTGGAAATCACCGAAGGCTCTTGGTCTGGCTGGGATACCACTTTTAGCGGTTTCTTCGCTGCCGGACAAGGCCCTGATATTATCAACCTCGGCTCGGAAATGAACACTCTCTACGGCGAAAGCCTGGCCGATATGGAACCCTACCTGGGTGAAGCCGCTTGGCCGGATATTAAGAATTTTGGCCCGGCGCTGGAAAACGCCAAGTACGAAGGCAAACTGCGCGGTCTGCCCATCTTCACCGCTCCGCGCTACGTCTTCTGCCGCACCGATTTGATGGAAGCCGCCGGCTGGACGACCGGCACGCCCAAGAACTTCGCCGAATGGGTGGATTTTGCTAAGAAAGTGACTGTGATTGACCCTGCCACCAATTCGCTCAAACAGCAGGCGCTCGTGCCGGTGGATGCTGGCTCAATGGCCGACTGGCAGTGGTGGCTCTTGGTGTTCTACTCGCTCGGCGGGCAACTTTACAAGGCCGATGGCTCGCCCAACTTCGATTCGCCCGAAGCCTTAGCAACGACCAAGTTCTTATATGATATGCGCGTGGCGACTTATGGCCCGGCGGCAAACGCCGTTGGTTCGCTGCCGACTGGTCAGGGTTCGGTGATTGACCGTGATGATGCTACCGGCAAAGATAACGGTGCGGTCTGCTTGGCGCACTCTGGTTGGGCTGCCCCCGCCTTTGACCGCCCGATTTGGAAAAATATCTCGATTGAACCGTTCTACGGCGACCCGGCCAACTTCCCCAACAGCAAGCCGGTGGTGCTGGCCTTCAATGACTGGCTGGCAGTGCCAGAATACAGCCCGAACAAGGAACTGGCTGCTGAGTGGCTGAAGCTAGCTTTTAGCAAAGAAGCCAATCACAAGTGGAACGAAACGATGGGTCTGATTCCGGCCCGCAACGATGCGCAGTATGGCTTTGTGACCGAATCGCCACAGTTGAAGCGCGAAGCCGAATTGGCTGCCAAATATGGTGTAGGCTTTGCTGGAATTAAAGAAGCCGCCAAACTTTCCACCATCATGCAAGATGCGCTCGGCAAACTGATTACCGAAGAACTGACGGTTGAGCAGGTGAACGCTAAGATTCAATCCGAATACAGTGCAGCCTTGAAGAAATAGCACAACCAGAATGTAGGCGGGAGGGAGATGAAACCCCTCCCGCCTTTTATCCTCCCAGGTTGCAGTGCCACTGCTTGGAGAAAGTCCATGCCCCAAAATCCGTATCTGAACGTTTTGCTCACCGCCCTGTTGACGGTATTTTTCATCCTCGCCAGCAGTTTTGTCCTGGCTGCGCTGGCCTGGTTGGCTGCCCGCTTGTTCCGCCGGACGGCGCGCGAACAGCAAAACGCCTTTGCCGGTTATCTCTTTGCTGCTCCCTGGATTACCGGCTTCTTGATTTTCGTCCTTGTCCCGTTGGGGTTCTCGCTGTATTGGAGTTTCACGGATTACCGCGTCACCGCTAGCGCACCGCCCCAATGGGTTGGACTGGAGAATTACCGTCAACTTCTGTTAGCAGATGATAGTTTCCGTGCTTCGCTGCTTAACACCTTGTATCTGACTGTGCTGGGCTTACCCCTACAAATGGGCGCAGCGCTTTTGCTGGCCGTTCTGCTCAACCAGAAAATGCGCGGCGAACGCTTGTTCCGCATGGCTTTCTATCTGCCGGTCATCCTGGGCTTCAACACTGCCGTTCTGCTCATTTGGCGCTTGATGCTTAACACCGGCACGGGCATTATCAATCAGTTGTGGCGCGCGGCCTACCAAATTCCAGGTATCAGCGAACTCTTGCGTGCCATCATCTACGTTCAGGAAATCTCCGCGGCGTTTTTCTTGGGGTTGAACAACCGCTCCTTCAATCTGATGTACAAGGTGGTTGAGGCGGGCTTTCCTGAAGTGAACCGTGTTCCACTCTGGGTGCAAAGTCCGCTCTGGTCGAAGATGGCGGTCATCCTGCTGATGGTGTGGGGTTGCGGTGCGATGATGCTGATTTTCATCGCCGGGTTGAACAACATCCCCAAAGAATTGCACGAAGCCGCCCAGGTGGATGGGGCTTCACCCTGGCAACGCTTCTGGAAAATCACCCTGCCCCTGCTTACCCCCTACATCTTCTACAACTTGGTGGTGGGGCTGATTAGCACCCTGCAAATCTTCGAGCCGATTTTTGTCCTTTACCGCGATAACCAGCCCTTGCTCTCCTCCGCCATTTCGATGGTGTATTACCTGTGGCAAAAGAGTTTCAGCCATTTTGAAATTGGCTATGGCGCGGCCATTTCGTGGGTCATCTTGGTCATCATCCTGAGCGTTACCCTGGTCCAGTTTGCCTTGCAAAATCGCTGGGTTCATTATGACATTTACTAGGAGCAAAAAATGAAAACTCGACATCTCTTGCACATTTTCAAGCGTTTGCTCCTATATCTGCTGCTCACTGCCGCCACCGTTGCCATGAGTTTCCCGTTGTTTTGGATGATTTCTTCTTCTTTCAAGACCATCCAGGAGACCAATTCGCCTGGCATTGTGTGGATTCCGCGCCAGCCAACGCTGGAGGCCTATGTTGGAATTTTCCAAAACGTCAACTTCCTGCGGGCTTACTTTAACTCAGTCTTTGTCGTCAGCCTGGCGATGGTTGGGACGCTGATTTCAATTGCTGCCGTCGCTTATGCCTTCAGCCGTCTGGAATGGCCGGGGCGCAATCTGGTGTTTTTCCTGATGCTCTCGACGATGATGATTCCGCCGCAGGCGCTCATCGTGCCGCAATACGTCTTCTTCAACCGGCTGGGCTGGGTTGGCACGTTCAACCCGATTGTCATCCCTGGCTACTTTGCGGGCGGTGCGGCCATGATTTTCCTGCTACGCCAGGCGATGGCGCAAATTCCCAAAGAGTTGGATGAAGCCGCTTTCATAGACGGCGCGAATCACATTCAAATCTGGTGGGAAGTCATCTTGCCGCTCAGCAAAGCCCCCCTCGCCACCATTGCCACCTTCTTGTTCGTGGGGCTGTGGAACAATCTGCTCACCCCGCTGATGTACCTGCAAACGGTGGATTTATATACCCTGCCCATCTTCACCGCCACGCTCTACAACATCAACCAAACCGTGCAGCCCTGGCCGACGATTATGACCGCTGCCGTCTTGACCACTGTGCCGCTCATCGTCCTGTTCTTCTTTGCTCAGCGCTACATCCTGGATAGCGTGGTCATCTCCGGCTTGAAAGGGTAGGGCATGGAACTCCGGGAAGCCATCGGCCAGCGGCTCTTGCTCGCCTTCGAGGGAAAGCAGACCCTTTCGGACGAAATCCGCGCCGCCCTGCGCGCTTACCATCCGGCCGGGGTGACGTTGTTTCGGTATCTGAATATCGAAACGCCCGCACAGGTTCGCCATCTCACTGCGCAGTTGCAAGACCAGGCCCGTGCGCTTGGCCTGCCGCGCCTCTTGATTGCTGCCGACCAGGAAGGCGGCCAACTGATGGCGATTGGCGAGGGGGTGACGCCCCTGCCCGGCAACATGGCGCTGGGCGCTACCCGCTCCGAAGACCTGGCCCTTCGCGCCGGTCAAGTGCTGGGGCGCGAACTGGCTGCGATGGGCATCAACGTAGATTACGCCCCCAGCGTGGACGTGAACATCAACCCGCGCAACCCGGTGATTGGCATCCGCTCATTTGGCGAAGACTCGGCGCTGGTGGCGCGGCTGGGCGCGGCGCTGATACAGGGCATCCAATCCCAGGGCGTGGCGGCAACCGTCAAGCACTTTCCGGGTCATGGCGATACGATGGGCGACTCGCATCACGGCCTGACCGCCGTGCCGCATAGCCTAGAACGCCTGCGCGCCGTGGAACTGCCGCCTTTCCGCGCCGCGATTGCCGCCGGGGTCCAGCTGGTCATGTCGGCGCACTTGGCCCTGCCTGCGTTAGATGGCCCCAATGCTCCGCCAGCCACCCTCTCACCCAACGTGTTGCAAACCCTGCTGCGGCGTGAACTGGGCTTCGAGGGCGTCATCGTTTCGGATGCGATGGACATGCACGCCATCCGGCAAGACCGGCTGGGGGAAGAAGCCGTCCGCGCTGCCCGCGCAGGCATAGACCTGCTCCTGCTTAGTGCCAACCCTGCCGATTGGCATGTTGTGCATCAGGCGCTGTTGCAGGTTGCTCAAAAACGGCGGTTAAGCATCTCAGAGATACGCGCTTCGGCCTATCGCGTTCTCTCGCTGCGTGCCTGGCTGAACGCACGTTGGCAGCAACCTCCGTTGGAAGTGGTCGGTTGTGCGGAACATCGCCGCGTGGCCGAAGAGATTGCCGAACGTTCGATGACCCTCGTCCGCGACCAGGCCAATCTGCTGCCTCTGCGTCCGCGCCCCGGCGCGCGGATAGGCGTTTTCCTGCCGCGCCCGGTCAACCTGACCCCGGCAGATACCTCCGCTTCGGTCACACCCTCGCTGGCGCGCTTCCTGCGCGAACGGCACGCCGAAGTGGACGAATTTCTCTTTCCCTTTGCGCCCGCCGAAGACGAAATTGCCGCCCTGCGCGAACAAGCCCGGCAATACGATTATCTCGTCATCGGCACGCTCAACGCGTTTCAGGAAACATCCCAGCAATCGCTCGTCCATGCCCTGCTCGCAACGGGCATCCCGTCTATTTTGGTCGCTCTGCGCCTGCCGTATGACCTGGCGGTCTTTCCGCAGGCTGATACATATCTTTGCACCTATAGCATTTTGGAACCCTCGCTGCAGGCATTGGCACGGGTTTTGCTGGGAGAGTTGCAGCCAATTGGTCAATTGCCGGTCTCTATCCCGGCTTAGCCTACTTTCACAATAAAAGTTCCCTGTTTCCTGCTTCTGGTGAAACGAACCTCGCGAACTTTTGCTTGTCTCCCAAAAATATTCTGTTTACACAACAAGCGCCGTACAGATTGTTTTCCTTTCACAAAACTTGTCCGTCTTCAGGCAATTGGCCTGGTTTGATTTTAGAAAGGAGAAGTATATGAAACGTTCGTTCGGTTTTACCTTGCTGGCCCTGCTATTGATTAGCTTGTTAATGGTCATGTCGGTTAGGGCTGCGCCTGTGCAAGCGGACCGGGGTGCCTGGGCGCCCAACACCTTCTACGCAGTCAATGACACGGTGACGTATGGTGGGATAACGTATAAGTGTCTGCAAGCACATACCTCGTTGACCGGCTGGGAGCCGCCCAATGTGCCTGCTTTATGGCAGTCGCTTGGTGTGCCTACGCAAGGTGGGCCAACCAGCACACCCACACAGGTGAGTACAAACCTGCCTGCGACGAACACCCCCACGCGCACATCCACACCGACCGGCGCCACCAGCACGCCCTCCGGCAATTGTTGGCCGGCCTGGAATGCCAGCACCGCCTACACCGGTGGCGCGCAGGTCAGTTACAACAACGTAAATTACCAGGCCGCTTACTGGACTCAAGGTCAGCGCCCGGACCAGAACAGCGGCCCAGCGGGCAGCGGCCAACCCTGGATTCCACAAGGGAGCTGCGCAAGTGGCGGAGTGACTGCTACCCCCACTTCTGTTCCATCTACTGCTACTCGCACTCCCACGGTCGTTCCCGCTACCCCCACCCGCACGCCGACTTCTGCTCCACTTACCCCTACAGCGACTTCACAGCCATCATCTGGCGTGGAAATTGGCGGTTACTTTGCGGAATGGGGTGTGTATGCGCGCAACTATCACGTCAAAAACATTGTTACCAGCGGCTCGGCGGCGAAACTGACCTTCATCAATTACGCCTTTGGCAACGTGCAAAATGGCCGCTGCGTCATTGGTGACCCTTATGCCGCGTATGACCGCTTCTACAGCGCTGCCGAAAGCGTAGACGGCGTCGCCGATACTTGGGATACCAATGCGCTGCGCGGCAACTTCAACCAGCTGCGCAAACTCAAACAAATGTACCCGCACATCAAAATTCTCTATTCGTTCGGCGGGTGGACCTGGTCCGGTGGGTTTGCTCAAGCCGCTGCCAATCCGGCTGCCTTTGCCGAATCGTGCTACAACTTGCTGCATGACCCGCGCTGGAATGGCCTGTTCGATGGGATTGATATTGACTGGGAATATCCCAACGCGTGCGGTCTAACGTGTGATAGCAGCGGCCCCGAAGCCTTCAAAAACTTGATGGCTGCGCTGCGCGCCCGCTTCGGTTCGGAACTGGTCACGGCGGCTGTACCGGCCGGCTATGCCAACATTAACGCTGCCAATTATGGTGGTGCGGCGCAATATGTAGATTGGTACAATGTGATGACGTACGATTTCTTCGGCGCGTGGGATAACATCACTGCTCCGCACTCGCCATTGTACAGTTATCCGGGTATTCCTATTGCTCAATTCTATTCGGATTACGCTATTCAACTCTACAAGAGCAAAGGGGTGCCGGCCTCCAAACTGTTGCTTGGCGTTGGCTTTTACGGGCGTGGCTGGACAGGTGTGACCCAGCCTGAGCCAGGCGGCACGGCCACCGGCGCGGCCAACGGCACGTATGAAAAGGGCATTGAAGATTACAAAGTCCTTAAAAACACCTGCCCACCCACCGGCACGGTCGGCGGTACGGCCTATGCGTATTGTGGCAATAACTGGTGGAGTTACGATACACCTTCCACTCTGGCCGGCAAGATGAACTACCTCAAGAGCCAGGGTTTACGTGGCGTGTTCTTCTGGGAACTCTCTGGTGATACCAGCAGCGGAGAACTGATCAACGCGCTATACAACCATCGCTAACAAATCTGTTGGCCCGTTCACTTTTTTACTTTCGCAACCCTTCCGCCTTGGAAGGGTTTTTAACATAAATTGACAGCGCTGCAGGAGCGCCCTTAAACCAAGGGCCCAAAGTGCACAAAAGAAAATTCAAACCCCACCTTGAAACTCTTTGTGACCTTTGAGCCTTTTGTGTTTTGAAATCGCTTTTGCAGTGCATACCTAAAAGTTCATTCGGGAGGAACAGCGATGAGAAAAGTTGCAATCGTAACAGACAGCACTGCCTATATTCCAAAAGACTTGCTCGAGCAGTACGCAGTGACGGTCGTGCCACAGGTGCTTATCTGGGGCGAAACAACTTATGAAGATGGTGTTGACATCCAACCCGATGCGTTTTACCAAAAATTAGCCACTGCTAAAATCATGCCGACCACCTCACAAGTTTCTGTGGCGAATATGCACAAAGCGTTCAGCAGCTTGTTGCAGCAAGGCTATGATGTGTTGGGCATCTTCATTTCGTCGAAACTCTCTGGCACAATTCAATCGGCCATTCAGGGGCGCGAAATGGTAGAGAGAGACAAAGAACACGTGGAAATCGTGGATTCACAAACGACTGCTATGGCTATGGGGTTCCAAGTGCTTGCTGTGGCGCGTGCGGCTGCCCAGGGGGCATCGCTGGCAGAATGCAAAGCCCTGGCGGAAAAAAGCCGCCCTCATACTGGCGTCTATTTTGTAGTAGATACTCTTGAATTTCTGCATCGTGGCGGACGCATTGGCGGCGCCCAACGCTTGCTCGGCACGGCGCTTAATCTTAAGCCGCTGCTTACCGTGCAGGAGGGCAAAGTCGAAGCCGTTGAGCGCATTCGTACCAAAGCCAAAGCAGTTGAGCGGTTGATTGAAATTATCGCTGAGCAAACCGCAGGGAAAAAACCTGTTCGCTTGGCAACTCTGCATGCTAACGCCGAAGCCGAAGCGCGCGAGATTCTTAAACGGGCCACACAACAAACCAATGCTTCCGAATCGCTGTTCACAACCGTCAGCCCGGTGATTGGCGCTCATATCGGCCCCGGCACGGTGGGCATTGCTTATATGGCTGGTCTATAACCAGTACCAGGATGCTGAGACGGCGGGAAAACCTCCCGCCGTTTTTTCTGCCTGCCTTCATCATCTCGTCTTTGTGCTTTCCTAGAAATACACCCCGTTTTCTTATTCATCGAGTATCATCAACTCTTGAGTCTATTCATAGTCGAAAAAAACAATCTCTGCAAAAGGAATACCGATGGAAACGCCTCTAGAAGTTCAAATCGGCCACCTACTCCGCCAAAAGAGATGGAAATTCGCAACGGCCGAATCTTGCACAGGGGGATTGATTGGCCATCGCATCACCGAAATTCCTGGCTCCTCGGAGTATTACCTGGGCGGTGTGGTGGCGTATGCTTACGAAGCCAAAGTGACACTATTGGGCGTCTCGTGGGAGACGTTACAGCGATATGGTGCTGTCAGCCGTGAGACGGTGTTGGAGATGGCACACGGCGTGCGAACAAGGCTTGGCGCTGACATTGCCGTCTCTGTCAGTGGTATTGCTGGGCCGGGTGGCGCGACCCCCGATAAACCAGTCGGTACAACTTGGCTGGGGCTGGTCACTGCGGAGGGGGAATGGGCACGCCTGTATCGGTTTGACGGCGACCGAACTGAGAATAAAGCCCAAGCCGCTCAGGCTGCGCTTCAATTTGTCCTGGACATTCTGACGGAATTACACTCCCCCAACCGATAGAACCGTTTCGTATGGATATTGTCGTTCTTATTTCTGCCCATGCCGAATGGCGTGCTATCCAACCGCTTTTCCCAGACACCCGGATGGCTTCTTCCCCCTTTGGAGAATATTTTCACGCTCCATTCGATACTCATCCTAGCGCACGACTTACTTTTTTCTATGGCGGGTGGGGCAAAATCTCCGCGGCTGCTACTACGCAATATGTGATTGACCATTTTCACCCCAAATTGCTGGTCAATCTTGGCACCTGTGGCGGTTTTGCAGGCCACATTCAAGTGGGTGACATTCTCCTGGTAGAAAAGACCATCGTGTACGATATTTTGGAACAGATGGGGGATGCCGCGGCTGCCATTGCTGATTACACAACGGTTCTTGATTTAAGTTGGCTATCTCAGCCTTTTCCACCTGGGGTACAACGTGGTCTGCTGGTTTCTGCTGACCGCGACATTATCCCAGCCGATGTTCCCTGGCTTGTTCAGCGCTTTGGCGCGCGCGCTGCCGATTGGGAATCTGGTGCCATTGCCTGGGTAGCACACAAAAATCGCATTCCTTGTCTGATTTTGCGCGCCGTCACCGACCTGGTAGATAGCCGTGGTGGCGAAGCGTATGGGAATGTTGACCTTTTTCAACAAAGAACGACGGCTGCTATGCACCGGTTGTGGGAATTGTTTCGGCATTGGCTCGCGGCGTTAGAGTAAAATATCTGAGATATTCGGCCTTCCTCGGCTAGCAGATATGACCATTCCCTTGCGTCCTTCTCAAAGAGAGATTCTGCGCTATCGCGGCGGCAAAATGGGGATTTCCGCTGTGCCAGGGGCGGGTAAGACGTTTACGCTCAGCGCGCTGGCAGCGCAATTGATTGTCAGTGGTGTGCTTCAGCCCGAGCAAGAAGTGCTTATTGTCACCTTGGTCAATGCTGCGGTAGATAATTTTGCCGCCCGCATTGCCAAAATGGTGGAACAACAAGGACTGATTCCGCATTTGGGCTACCGTGTCCGCACCTTGCATGGTTTGGCACACGATATTGTGCGTGAAAAGCCGGCTCTGGCGGGGCTAGAAGAGCGTTTTCAAATCCTGGATGAGCGTGAATCTGCTTTTATTATTCAAGAATCTGCCAATGCTTGGCTGGCTGCCCATGCCGACCAGTTAATAAACCAATATGTTCGACTGGATTTGGATGAGTACCAGCGCAACAAAGTGCGGCGCGAAGGATTGCCCGACCTGGTATATAGCCTCGCGCTGGCCTTTATCCGCTCGGCCAAAGATTTGCGCCTCACGCCTGAGATGTTACGCCAAAAGCTAGAGGCTGCTCCTGATTTGCCCCTGGCACGCATGGGATGTGACATCTATACCGATTATCAACGCGCCTTAGCCTATCGTGGCGCGGTGGATTTTGATGACCTGATTCGTTTGGCATACCAAGTGCTGGAGCGTGATGCCCAGTATCTGGAGCGGTTGCGGTATCGCTTTCCCTACATTCTTGAAGATGAAGCCCAAGATTCATCGCGTATTCAAGAGCAAATTTTGCGCCTATTGGCGGGGCATGGCAATTGGGTCAGGGTGGGTGACCCCAACCAGGCGATTTTTGAGACCTTTACCACAGCCGACCCGCAACTGTTGCGCGATTTTATTGCTCATGAGGCCGATATTCAGAGGGAGTTGCCCGTTTCGGGGCGTTCTCAGCCTTTGATTATTCAACTGGCCAATCAGTTGATTGATTGGGTTAACACGGAACACCCGGCTGAACTTTGTCGCCTGGCCCTGACCGGCCCGCATATCCAACCTGCTGAGCCTGATGACCCGCAACCCAACCCACCGTTTGACCCACAGGGCATTCGCATTATCAGCAAAAAATATACACCGGAGGAGGAAATCGAAGCAGTCGTCACGTCGCTTCAAAAATGGCTGCCTGAACATCTGGATTGGACAGTTGCCGTGCTTGTACCGCGCAATGCACGTGGCATAGAAGTGGTCGAAGCACTCCGCAAGCGGAATATCCCGTTTGTTGAAATGATTAACAGCACCGTGAGCACGCGTAATGCGGCGGGTGCCTTGGCGAATGTGTTGGCTTGGCTGGCCGAGCCGACTTCGCCGCGTAAACTTTCGCTGGCTTACCAGGTCTGGCGACGTGCTTGGCGGCAGGAAGAAACAGCCCGTGCAATGACCAGCACGTTGGATGGCGAAGAACTACCTGCTACAACACAAGTGCGGTTGTACAAACGGGTATCGGAACTCTTGCGCAAGGTTGAACAGGTTGAGCAATATCTCTTTCCCGCTGCGCATATCGAGTTCTCTGATACTTTCCCAGCCTTGCAGGATTCTGAAGATGACCAGATGGCACGCGATGAGCTGCTGGCATTTCGTGAAGTTCTGTTCCGTTGGCAGGGGGTGACACTGTTGCCGATTGACCAAATGGTTCTGACGCTGGCCCAAGAGCTGTTCACCGAACCTGCTGATTTGGCCCTGGCGCATAAACTGGCGCTCTTGCTACGCCAGGCCGCTGCTCAACATCCTGATTGGCGCTTGCCGCAATGGACGGCAGAACTGGGTGTGATTGCGAAAAACGAACGGCGCTTTCTCGGTTTTTCTACGGATGATTCGGGGTTTGACCCGCAGCGTTATCGCGGTCAGGTGGTAGTCACAACCATGCACAAAGCCAAAGGCTTGGAGTGGGACCGCGTGTATTTGATGTCGGTTAACCGTTATGATTTTCCTTCGCTCCAACCGTATGATGAATACATTAGCGAAAAATGGTTTATCCGCGATAAACTCAACTTGGAAGCAGAAGCACTGGGTCAACTCAAGACCCTTGTATCGGCGGACGAATATGACTGGTACGAAGAAGGTGCCGAAACGCTTCAGGCGCGTGTTGATTATGTGCGTGAGCGCTTGCGCCTGCTCTACGTTGGCATCACCCGTGCTAGGCGTGAGTTGATTGTGACTTGGAATTCTGGACGCCGAGGCGATTTACTACTCGCCTTGCCGGTTCAGGCTTTGGCCGGATGGCTTGACAAAAACATCGGATGACTCGCTGGCAAAGATTGCGTGAATATTTTATCAATCTCTACCCACCCTTTCTGGGGGCGGGAATTCGCTCGCGCCGTTTGGACGAGCTGACCATTCAAGTCCAAATGCCGCTCACGTGGTGGAATCGCAATATTTTTGGCACACACTTTGGCGGTTCACTCTATGCCATGTGCGACCCTTGGTTTGCGCTCATTCTTTTGCGCGCGCTGGGAAAAGAGTACATTGTGTGGGATAAAGCAGCCAGCATTCAGTTTCTCAAACCAGGGCGCGGCACGGTGAAGGCTACCTTCCACATTCCCCCCCAACAGGTCGAGCAAATCCGTCAGCAGGCCGAGAAACAGGCGAAAGTCGAGCCGTTTTTTACTGTGGATGTGTTCGACACGAGCGGAAACGTGATTGCGCGTGTTGAAAAACTTCTTTATGTGAGGAAAAAACAATGAAGTGGTACAAATCTGTGCTCACCATTTCGACGCACGGTAAAGGATTCTACGTATTGACAGACCAAGTGAACGCCCAATTGCGTCTGTGGAAGGCACAAGAGGGTATGTGTTTTCTCTACTGCCCGCACACTTCGGCTTCTTTGACAATTAACGAGAGTTATGACCCGACGGCACAGGCTGATTTGGAAACCGCGCTCGAAAAAATGGTGCCGGATACGGCTCGGTGGTATAGCCACGATTTGGAAGGCCCGGATGATGCCACCTCTCACATTCGTACCATGTTGACCGGTTCTAGTCTAATGATTCCGGTAGATGATGGCCGCCTGACTTTGGGCACTTGGCAGGGAGTGTATTTGTGCGAACATCGCAGTTACGCACATCGTCGCGAAGTGTGGATGCGTGTTATGGATGTCTTTGATGAATCAAAAATCCGCGCCTAAAACGCGGATTTTTTGTTGAGAGTTCAAGAGAGGGATTGGAAGCAGGTTGTCTGCAGTTTAGTCGCGTGAGCGTCCGCCGACCAGGCTGACAAAATACAGTAACTGCATGATAGCGGTGACGAGAGCGGCAACGTAGGTCAGGGCAGCGGCATTCAAAACGGCGTTTACGCCGCGCTGTTCGTCTTCACCCACAATGATGCCTGATTCGGCGAGCAGGCGCTTGGCGCGCGCCGAGGCATCAAACTCTACGGGTAAAGTCGCCAAGGCAAATACAGCACCGGCAGAGAAGACCAAAATGCCCAGCCAGGCCACTTGCAGCCATCCAAGGAACAATCCGACCATAATCAGAATCCAACCCAGATTAGAGCCGATGTTGACCGCTGGAACAAGTGCGCCGCGCAAGCGCAAAGGAAAATAATTCTCGGCGTCCTGCAGGGCATGTCCAAGCTCGTGTGCGGCAATGGCCAAGGAAGCCACCGAGGGTCGGTTGGCCACATCGTATGAAAGGCGCAGCACTTTGTCTTGCGGGTCATAGTGGTCGGTCATTTCGCCTGGCACGCCTTCCAGTCGAACACCATATAACCCACTGCTGGAGATTAAGCGGCGAGCAGCCTCGGCGCCGGTCAGGCCGCTGCGCGCGCGAATTTGACTCCACTTGCTATACGCTGATTTGACATACCAAGAAGTCAGTGCCATCAAAATGAAGGCGGGTATCATGTATATTAGGTAATTGATGTCAAAGAAGAACATACTCGGCCTCCATACCTTTACTAAATCTTCAGTTGGTTTATACCTACTCTACGTAAACACTGCATTGGCGTTTCATCAGGAATGTGTTAAAAAGTTGGCGTGTTCTTTATGCGCTGCTATTTTGAGAGCAATTCCAGCGCTTTTTCGAGTTGGGGGTCTCGTTGGGCATCGCGGTCTTCTTTGGTCAGTTCGACAACGACATCAGGCGTCAAACCAGTTTTGTGAATGGTGCGCTCTTTGGGGGTTAACCATTTGGCAACCGTGATGCGTACCGCCCCTTGTTCGCCATTCAGCGGAATCCAGTTTTGTACCGAACCTTTTCCATAGGACTTGACACCAACCAAGGTGGCGCGTTGATAATCTTGCAGCGCCCCGGCCACAATTTCAGAAGCCGAAGCAGACCCTTCATTTATCAGGACGACCATCGGAATGTCGGTCGCCAGACCACCACCTTGGGTCGTGAAGGTGTCGCGCCTGCCATCGCCATATTGTTCATACAGCGCGATCTCGCCTCCTTTGATAAATTGAGAAAGAACTTCTACCGCTGTGTTCAGATAACCGCCCCCGTTGTTGCGCAAATCCAGGATTAATCCCTTGGGGTTTTGTGCCATCAACTCACGCAAGGCGTTTTTTAACTCGCGCCCGGTCGTGTTGCCAAAGGTGTTGAGCTTAACATAGGCAATGTCTTCTTTCATTTCATATTCTACGCTGGCAACGACAATTTTGGCGCGTGTGATGGTGACATCGAAAGGTTTTTCCTCGCCTTCGCGCAAGATGGTAAGGGTGATGTTGGTGCCGGCTGGTCCCAGCACGCGCTTGCGAACCAGTTCTGGGTTAATGCCGGTCACATCTTCGCCGTCAATGGCGATAATTTTATCGCCGGCGCGTAAGCCGGCGGCCTCGGCAGGCGAGCCTTTGATGGGGCTGATGATGGTCAGGTAGTCGCCGGTGGTATCCACATAAGCGCCGATGCCTTCATAGTTGCCGGCTAATTCTGCGTTCGCATCTTTGTACTCGTCCGGGTCCATGTAGGAGGTATGGTCATCACCCAAGGCGCCCAACATGCCGCGAATCGCACCGCGCATCAGAGCCGTATCATCTACGGGTTGGTCCACATATTGTGTGTGAACCAGTTCCCATGCTTCCCAGAATGGGGCAAACAGAGTTTGTAAGTCTTGGGGCGTTGCTTCGTTGGCTGCTTGGGGGGTACTGACTATGCGGGGTGTACCAGGTGGCAGACCAGGAATAAGTGAGGACAGGGGGGTGACTTGCCCAACCACGAAGCCACCGGCAAATGCGCCTAACACCAAGAAACCGATGAAGACCGTGAGTAGTGTGTATCGAATAAATTTTTCCACAGATACCTCCAAACTTGTGAAAAACTATAACATAGTCCGATTAAAGCACCATGAAAGCGGCTATGAAGTCGGTTAATGCTCAAGCGTAATACCACCGAAAAATCTGGTCGTACACTGCTAGCAACGCTTTTTTGATTGGCGGGGTTTGTATCAGTCGTTTGAGCAAGCCGGGGCGCGAGGTGGCTGCAGAGGGTGTGGCGTATGCTCCTTTAACGTAGTCGGTCGTGTTTGAGAGGTTCATCACCAGGGGGTCGCTCACCATTAAGCGCAGGTAACCGGCAGCGTTCATCCGTTGGTCTAGTTGCTTGACTTGTCCCATCGGCTTATCCATGTCGAAGGGCAAGAATTGTCGCAGAATGGATTTGTAGGCCACAAATTGCCAGTGCGAAGCGCCAACCATGGCAACTTTGTTCTGGTAGGTGATTTTCCAATCACACGTTTCCGCGTAGATTTTGCGGTTTTCTGCTTCGGCTTGGCCTAAGGAGCGGTTAAACTCCCAGAAGGTTTCCCAAGCCAGGAATTGTCCCTCTTCGAGAATGGCATTTTCTTGCGCCCACTGACGCGTAGCCGTGTGGAATTCAGGATTGGTGCGAAAGGGGCGTGCGGTGACCATGCCCACATGGGGGAAGGATTCGAGCAATTCCACCGAACGGCTCAGCCAACCTGGATAATAGAGAATGTCGCTATCGGAGTAGGCGATAATTTCGCCTGGCGCGCCGGCCAGCATGATGTTCCATGCCCCACCTTTGCCCAGATTCTTTTCGGAAAGAATCAGGTATTGAATGCGCCCCGCGTCTTGCTCGGCGAGCAGGTAATCACGCACTTCAGGGCAAGAGCCATTATCAAACACCATCAGGTCAAATGGCAAGCCAGGTTCGTTGCGCATGGAGGTGAGGGAGACTTTTAGTACATCCAGACCTTCTGCATAGAACCCGCTTAGAAAGGGGATGTAATTTAGCACCGCAACCGTGATGCGTTCCGGTTTGGCAACTTGGGTGACAAATTTGGCAGGGTTTTGGCCTTTTCTCATGGTCTTTTGTGGGAGATGTTTTGTAGGGTAATCATGCCACAGGTGTTATTTTATGGCTTGTGAAGCAATCGCTTAATCCGCCAGAGCGCATTCGAGAGTTTGACTGCGTTGAATGCGAGTAATGGCCAAGTTTCGATGTGACGCCACAAGTGGGCGGAATCCAGCCTTTGGGGCAAAATTTGCCCGTTGAGCAGGCGCTTGTCGGTATCGAGCAGGGTAAAGCGGGTCATGGGGCGTCCACCGGCCAGGCGGATGTTGATTTCGGTTTCAGGGTGTTTGTAGTGTGGCTGTCCGCCGGGCAGGTGTGAGTAATCATGGTTTTGGTGGATAATCATCACGTCGTGTGTGGCATCTATGGCCGGGAAGCCGCTTTTGCGGGCATGGTAAATCATCCAATTGTCCCAGCCGGCGCGGCCAATCACAAAGGCAGGCAGAGATTGGTATGTGGTATGGGGAAAAATGAAATAATCGCTGCCGGCTGGACGGTGCAAATTGCCATGCTGTAGGGCCGAGGCGCGCAAGCGCTCGGCCCAACCTTCTGAAAAATCGAGCGGGGTGTGGATGTCCATATCCCAGCGCTGGCCGAGCAAGACGAACCGTTCGAGTTGTGCAGAAACGGTGCGTGCGGCGTGAATGAAATCCTGGAAGAGGATGATGTCGGCGTTGACGATGGCGTATAGCGGGGTATGGCTGGCTTCTCGTGCCAGGCGGAACATGGCATCCATGAGCGGTGCGCCGCTCTCGCTGCGTGGAATCTGGCGTAAATGAATCACATTCAATTCCGCAGCAATTTCGGCCAGCCCCGGTTCATCCCCCAAAAGAACAATTTGCACATCCGGCAATTCTTTCCATGAGCGAATGGCGTTGCGCTGAATGATGGCAATGTGCGGGTTAGTGAAGGGTTTAGGGGCGGAAAAGAGAGTAATGAGTGACACGCGCGCATCTCTAGTGTAAAAAGTGAGAGGATGAATGGTCTACAAACAGGCCTGACCGAGTTAATTGATGGCTGGATTGGCTCTTTCGTCTACATCCGTCATGGTTTTATGTTGCACTGTGGCGTTGATTCGGCTTAATTCAGGGTGTTGTTGCACAGTGTGCAGGACGTCGTACCAGTCGAATTCTTCGGTGTTTGGCAGGCGGGCGTAGAGTTCTCGAATAAAAGTTAAGTCTTCGATGGTATCTACCGTCCAGCGCAGGCTGCCGTAATCGGGCGTATGTTGCAGCTGGGCAATGTGGAACTGGCGGGGGGAGATTCCGGTGCATACGGAATAGCGGCGATGCACAGGTTGGGAAGCAGGCTGCATGAGAGTGACGCCTTCGTAGATATAGGGCATCACATGTTCACGGTGAAAAGGAGCGCTTGCTTCGCGCCAGGCGCGTTCTAGGGCTGCGCTGGTGCAAACTTCTACATCTAGTCCTATCGGAAAGGTGCGCGTAAAGGGAGGCGGCAAACGGTTGCAGGCAAAGTCAATCGGTGCGAAGCAGGGTTCTCGCATCAATCGAACGGTTTCGTCTATCAAGCTTGGTTCAATCAGCGGACAGTCGGCGGTGATGCGAATGATGACATCCGGTTGCACACATTGGGCGGCTTGATAGAAGCGATCTAAGACATCGTGCAGCGAGCCGCGATAGCAGTCCACACCCTGTTGAGCAGCAAACTGCGCAATTGGCTCATCTGCCGGGTCGGTGGTGGTGGCAATCAGCACCCTATGCACTGTTTGGGCGCGTTGGACGCGCTCGATGACTCGTTGAATCATCGGTTTGCCGGCCAAGTCGAGTAGGACTTTGCCAGGCAGGCGCGAGGAACCCATGCGGGCTTGAATAATGGCAAGTGTGTTCAAAAGGCTCTATGAACGGTACTTTATTGCGGTTGTTTTTCGGCTTGGTTGGGCAGCGGCGTGGCGGGGGCAGGGGCAACCGGGGGCGGCGCAGCATGGGCTGCGGCGAGTTCGCCTTCCAGCGTTTTGATTTGTCCTTGGAGTTTCTCGACACTGACTTTATATTCGGTCACTTCTTTTTCTAGTGCGGCGATTCGCTTGCGTTGGCTGGAACCTTGTAAACTGCCCTTCACCAGAGAAGGTGCTACGAAGAGCCAGCCAACCAGCACACCCAACACCAGGGTTACCAGCACGACCAGGGCAAGTGAGCCACTCACCTGCCAGAAAAAAAAGGAGATGGTGATGGCAGCAGTGTTTTGCAAGGCAAAAATGACAGCAACGATGGCAATCAGCAGGGCAAGAATCAGGTAAAGGGTTGCCATGAACGACCTCCGAACTTGTTCCTTGTGAGTGGAACTGCATCTGTGGGAGAGTACCGGTTTCTACACATTCTACCAATGATTGACGAATGCGGCCCAAAACTAAAACAAAAAATGTGGTTTTGCTCGTTGGTGAGTTGCCGGTAAATGTTTGGTGTGGTTATTTTTTTAATTTGTGATACGTCTCGAGCAAGATTTTGGCATTTTTGGCCCAATCGGCTTTTTCTTGGGCGGTGTCACGGGCGTGTTGTCCAATTTGGGGCAAGAGCATTCGGTTTTGCAGCGCGTTTTGGATTTTTGCAGCCAATTCTGTCGCGTTGCCATCCCGAAACAGCCAACCGTTATGTCCTTCACGGACCCATTCCCGGTTGGCCGGAATATCTGAAACCAGGCACGGCAAGCCGCAGGCCATTGCCTCCATTAAGGATACTGAAGACCCGTCAACATGGGAAGGAGAGATGTACAGGTCAGCCATGTGATAGAAACGCGGCAGGTCGTGGTTATGGATATGCCCAAGAAAGGTGACACGTTCTAGCACACCGCCTTGCAGGAGGATTTCGCGAATGCGATTGCCTTGTGAGCCGCTATTGGCTAGCAGCAGGTGCATGGTAGCGTCTTGTGATGCGATGTGGACGAAAGCGCGCGCTAGCACGTCTACGCCATAGATGGGCTCCCAAGCACGATTGCAGAACAACGTAAAGCGCTCTGGGTTGATGTTTGACCAGTCTTTGGGGGTAAAGTGATGGAGGTCTACTCCCCAGGGAAAGACTACGGTGTTGGTGGGGTTCATTCCGTAGGCAATTGCTTTTTGACGGGTAACTTCGGCATCCGAGGTGAAAAAGGTTGAGTGTTTCAGGGTATAGCGTGTGACCCATTGCCACCATTTGCCGCGCTCTACATCCCGCATGAGGTCAAAGCCCCATGACATGGTCAGAATCGGGCGAAAGCCGCTCAGCACAGCGATGAAGGCACAGGTTTGAATGGGTCCGGCGTGAATCAAATCGGGTTTGATTTTTTGCACAAGGCGCCGAAAATCGAAGACGTATTGGGGTAGGTCACGCCACGCAAAGGGTTTTTGTCCGCCTGCCCACAAGACAATCTCCACTTTGGGCGGCACGGGGCGGCTTTCCCCTTGTCGAGGTCCACGTTGCAGCCGGACGTAATAGACCTGGTGCTCACTTTCTGAAATGGCGGAAAGAAAGCGATGGTCGTGGGGGGTGTAATCGAGGGAAAAATAGAGTATGCGTGCCATGCTGGGTCAGGCGCAGGGTAGCGGGACAAATCGGATGCCCTGCCCTTTTTACGCTCCTATATCTGTCCAGCGCAACTCTTTGCCCTTCGGCAGGTCAGTGAGTGCGCGTGTTCCGATGACGTTTTGAATCTGGTCAGGCTTAATCGCACCAGGGGTAGCCGGGCGTAACACGTCAATCATCTCACGGGTGAAGATTTCACCGGCGCGAATGTCGCGTGCGGCGCGTAAGCAGCGGCGTTGCACGATGGCCGTCTCTTGTTCGTTGCCGGCGATGAATTTATCGGCAGAACCAAGCGCCCGTTCCAGCAGACGGGTTTCTTCGACCATGTGCGCCCAGGCTTCGGGGTTCATCGCAAATTTGTGGTCGGGTCCTTCGCGGTCATTGTTATCGGTAAAGTGCCGCTCAATCATCCGCGCGCCCAGGGCAACGGCGCCTAAAACGGTGGCGTTGCCGTGTGTGTGGTCTGAAAGCCCTAATACGACATTGGGAAACATGGTGGCGTAGGTTTTTAGGACGTTTAGATGGATGTGATCGTAGTTTTCGGGGCTGGCGGTGTAGTTGGTGTTGCATTGCATGACACACAATTGTTTATTGAGGCGCAAAATGGCATGCACCGCTTTTTGCACTTCGCCAATGGTCGAGGCTCCTGTGGCGATAATCATCGGCTTGCCTTTGCTGGCCATGTGTTCGAGCGTCTCTATCCAGTCAATCTCACCGGAGCCGACTTTGTAGGCTGGGATGTACGGGTCTACATGTTCGATGGAATCGTAATCGTATGGCGAGGTGAAGAAGTCAATCCCGACTTTATCGCACTCTTCTTTTAGGATAGGGGTCCAATCCTGTGGCAGCGATGCGGCTGCATACACTTCTGTGACCGATTTCTTCCATTTGGCCTGGTGACTCACTTTGCTGTTCATGTGACTGAAGCCATATTCAGAAACAATTTTGGGCGCCTGAAAGTGTTGAAATTTGGCTGCATCGGCGCCGGCTTCTTTGGCAAGTCGAATCAGCAGTTTGGCACGTTCGAGAGAGCCATCATGATTGGCCGCAATATCGGCAATAAAGTAGGTAGGATGATTGGGGCCGATGAGACGGTTGTTGATTTTGAATTCCATAACATTCCTCCTGAAGGCGGGGTGTGCAAAGACCTGCTATTGTTGATAACTCCGCATTTTCTGTGGATAACCTTGCTGGTATTGTGTATAAAACTTCGCGATTCCGGTGGATACGTCGGGAATTGCTATCCCCAAATCGGTGGATAGCTTGTGGGTGGAAAGCCGCAAGTTGTGGGAACGACGGGCCTTGAGGCCGGATTCTTCGACCGATTGGGGGATAATCAAAGATTCGTCGAAACCAAACTGGTGGGCGATGCGCCGCCCGAACTCGTACTTGCTCAATGCTTCCGATCCAACCGCGTGGTACAGTCCCGCTAGGCCGCGTTCCAGCATTCGAATCAGAATCGCTGCCAAATCGCTCACGAACATTGGGCAGAAATATACATCGGTGAATCCGTTGCACGGCTCGCCGGCAGAGAGTTTGTTGTAGAAAAACTCGGAGAGCGAGCGCGTGCCAGAGAGACTCCAGCCGAAGAAGTTGACTCGTGCTACAATCGCCTGCGGGTTGGCCGAGAGGACGTTTTGTTCGCCGAGCAGTTTCGTGCGGGCATAGATGGAGAGCGGGTTGGGGGCGTCTTCTTCGGTGTAATGGCTGTCTTTGGTTCCGTCGAAGACAGCATCGGTGGAGATGTGCAGGAATCGGATGGAGGCGTTCGCAGCGGCTTCAGCCAGTAGTCCGGGGATTTCGCCGTTGAGCAGGCGCGCACCTTCAGGGTCGGATTCGCACGAGTCGATGTTGGCGTTGGCGGCGGTGTGGATGATGGCATCGGGGCGGCTGCTTTCGATTAAACGGGGGATGGCCCCCGGCGCGGTCAGGTTGGTGTGAAGAAGCTCGAACGGGGTGCCGTGCAATTTTCCGCGGTCCACCCCCACCAGGGTATGCCTGTCCCATTTCCCCAAGCAGAGATTGAGGCCCAAAAGCCCCGATGCGCCCGTGACCAGGATTCTCATTTATCCTTCCAGTGTTCCATTGGCAAAGGCTTCTTCGAACGGGGCGATGTATTTGCGAATGCCTTCGACATCCAGCCACCAGGTATTGTTATCGCTGGTGTAACTAAAACCTTCTGGTAGGGGGGCACCTTCATAGTGTTGGTGGCGGTTCCAGAGCGTTTCGGGCGGTTTAATGACGTACATCGTCTCGCGTTCGACGGCGTTGCGGGCTTCTTCGGCAGAGAGCAATTCTTCATGTAACTTTTCGCCAGGCCGAATGCCGATGATTTCGATGTTTGCGTTGGGGGCGATGGCGCGTGCCAAGTCAATGACTTTGGTGCTGGGAATTTTTGGGATGAAGACTTCACCGCCTTCCATTTGTTCAATGCAGTGAATAACAAAATGAACCCCTTCTTCTAACGAGAGCCAGAAGCGCGTCATGCGCTCATCGGTAATGGTGATTTTTCCGCTGGCGCGCTGTTTAAGGAAAAGTGGCACCACCGAGCCACGCGAACCAACCACATTGCCGTAGCGCACGCAGGCGTAACGGGTGGCCGAACCGGCAGCATAATTGTTGGATTGAATGACGAGTTTCTCGGCGACGAGTTTGGTGCCGCCGTATAGGTTGGCCGGGCTGACGGCTTTATCGGTGCTGAGTGCTAAGACTTTGCTCACACCGGCATCGAGGGCGGCTTCTAAGACGTTGGCTGTGCCGAGAATGTTGGTCTTAACGGCTTCCATTGGGTTGTATTCGCAAGCGGGCACTTGTTTGAGCGCAGCGGCGTGAACGACAATATCTACGCCATGCATAGCGCGTAAAAGTCGGTCGCGGTCGCGGACATCGCCGATGAAGTAGCGTAAGCGGGGGTCATCAAAGCCATGCACCCGCATTTCATGTTGTTTCAGTTCATCGCGACTGAAGATGATGATTTTTCGGGGGTTTTTCTCGGCCAGCAAAATTTGGGTGAATTTTTTGCCGAATGAGCCGGTGCCGCCGGTGACTAACACTGATTTATTGGTCCAGTCCATGAAAGTTGCTCCAGAGTGGCTGATATTCGCCAGTAATGAATGTTTCGAGGGGAATTATATCTTACCCTACTTTCTGGCGCAGAATGCGGTTTGTGCAGCAGTTATGTTACTTTTTGCCTCATGGTGGGTTTTAAATTTTCAACCCGACAGGACGACTATCCCTTGCTCAATTGGTGAAAATATGGTTGCAAAAGTCATTTTGAACCCCTATTCCAATCGTCGCAACGCCCACAAACGCTGGCCGCAAGCAGAAGCCGCGTTGCGTGCTGCTGGAATAGCGTTCGAGTTGGCAGTTTCAGAACGCCCGAAAGACGTAATACAACTGGCAGCCCAAGCCGCTCGGCAGGGGTTTGCGCCGATTATTGCGGCGGGCGGTGATGGCACAGTTGGGGAGGTGGTGAATGGCTTAGCGCAAGTGCGCCCGGAAACCGATTTTGGCACGTTGGGTATTCTGCCGCTGGGTACCGCAAATGACCTGGCTGCCAACCTTGGCTTGCCGCGCGATTTGTGGCAAATGGCGCGCATCTTGGCCGCAGGAAAGACTCGTTCTATAGATGTGGGTTGTGTCAACGGTTTGTACTTCGTCAATAATTCTGCTGTTGGACTGGAGCCGTATGTAACGCAAAAACAAACCACCATCCATTGGATAAAGGGTGTTGCTCGTTATTTGGTTGCCGCTGTACAAGGGATTTTCGACCATCCCTCTTGGAACGGTAGACTGGAATGGGATGATGGCAGTTATGAGGGTCCGTTAACGCTGGTCTCGGTTGGGAATGGTGCGCGCACGGGCGGGTTGTTCTACATGTCTCCGCATGCAGACCCGTCGGATGGCAAGTTGACCTTTGTGTATGGGTATCGCTCTAGCCGTCTGCGTTTGCTGGCTCTTTTGCCCAAGACGCTGAGCCCGCGTGGCGAGTTTCTCCATGAAGCGGGGATTCAGGAAGTGAATTGTACACATCTTCAGATTCGGTTAGACCGACCTTCGCCGGCACACGCAGATGGTGAACTGTTTCCACACAGGGTGACGGAAGTGAACTATCGCATTCTTCCGCAAAGCCTGCGCGTGTTGGTGTAAGGCTGTGTGCGATCGGTTGGTTTAGGGCTGGTAAAATACAACCAATGCGCAACCATCTTCGCACCATCTTTCTGGCTGTATTTCTCCTTTCCCTTACCCTGGCGCTCGGTGGGGGCTTGTTTTGGGGCAACTTACAATTCAGTCGCAACGTGCGCGCCGGGGCAGAGTTTTTGGCGTTTTGGAAGCCGGCCCAAAACTTTGTTTTGCGGGGCATTTCACCTTACGATGTTGGCAACACGCTCGAAGTCCAGCGCTTGGTGTATGGACGTGTGGCGCGCGCCGGGGAGCGCTCGTTCCAATTCGTCATGCCGCTCTATGTCACCCTGTTGTTCTTCCCCCTGGCCTCCATCCGCGATTTTTTCATCGCGCGCGCGCTCTGGCTGGTATTGCTCCAAGTTGCAACGGCCGGACTGGTCCTAATTTCGATGCGCCTGAGCCGCTGGCGCGGTTCGTGGCTTTCCTTGCCGCTCGTTCTGTTGTTTGGCCTGACCTGGCAGCCCGGCGCACAGTCCATGCTAGATGGGAACTTCATCGCTTTACAATCGCTGGTTGTCTTTGGCGCGCTGCGCGCCCTGGAGGGCGAGGCTGATGAATTGGCCGGGGCGCTGGCGGCGTTTGGCTTGGTTTACATTCGCGTCACCGGACTGGCGTTGCTTTTGCTGGCCGTGTGGGTCTTCGCTTCTGGGCGTTACCGCATCTTGGCCGGGTTTCTGATGACGCTCACTATACTGTTGGCCGTCTCCTTCCTGGTCTATCCCGGCTGGATGAGCGAATTCTTCTTTAGAGGCATCATCGAATGGCGCAGCCAAGTGCTTCCCTCCACTTTTCGCTCGCTCGAAAACTGGTTCCCCGGCATTGGCGTTTCGCTTGCCCAGGGCTTGCGGGCGGTTGCCATTGTCATCTTGTTTTTCGAGTGGCAAACCGCGCGCGGCAAGGGCGTGCATTGGCTCTTTTGGACCATGTCACTGACCGCCGTGCTAACGCCCTGGTTTGGCATGGGCTTTCTCCCAGCCTGGACTGCCTTCAGCCTGCCGGCGGTCTTGCTTGTGTTTTCGGTCATGGGCCAGCGCTGGGGGTTGTTGGGCCGCTTGGCCGCGCTGCTGGTTGGGCTGGCCTTGTTCGCCGGTTTGTGGGCCGCGCATTGGAGGGGGCTAGATTCGATTTTCCTGTTTGCCTACCCGTTTGCCATGACCATCCTGCTCTACTGGGTGCGCTGGTGGGCCACCCGTCCGCCGCGCTTGTGGATGGATATGCTCTCCAAGGGGAGATAACATGAAACGCCGTGACTATTTTTTGCTCTTCGTGCTTGGGCTGGTCTTCAACAGCGCCATTGCCTGGTTCCAGCGCGCCCCTGGCTACATGGACGCCGACTACTACTACGCGGGCGGGGTGCGGCTGTTTCAGGGGCATGGTTTTACCGAAAACTATCTCTGGAACTATCTTGACAATCCTCAATCGCTTCCCCACCCCTCGCATGGCTATTGGTTTCCCCTGGCCTCCATCCTCGCGGCGGGGGGGATGATGCTTCTCGGCAATGATTCGTTTGCTGCCGGACGGTTGGGGTTCTTGTTGGTAGCGGCCCTTGTGCCGCCGGTCAGCGCTGCATTGGCTTTTTCGTTTACGAAACAACGCAACCTGGCGTTTGCTTCTGGGTTTTTGGCCGTCTTCTGTGGTTATCATGCGCCTTTTTTGCCGACAACCGATAATTTTGGAATCTTCATGCTCTTGGGAGCGCTGTTCTTTTTGCTGTTTCCCCGCACCGGCAAAGTTGCGCCGTTTTTAATGGGGCTGGTGGCCGGGCTGATGAACCTGGCGCGCTCCGACGGAATCCTGTGGCTGGCAATCGGCGGTGGCGGGCTGTTCTTGCGCTGGCTGAAGGAGAGAAAACCCTTCGTTTCAGCCTTTCTCTCCCCGGCCTTGCTCTTCACCCTGGGCTATGCCATCGTTATGGGACCTTGGATGGCGCGCAACCTGTCCATTTGGGGAACCCCGCTCACCCCGGCCGGCAGCCGCGTGCTATGGATGACCCGCTATGATGAGACCTTTGCCTGGCCGCCTGACCGGGTGAATTACCAAAACTGGCGGGCTGCCGGGTGGGATGCGGCTATCCAGGCACGGCTCGAAGCCCTAACGCTGAACATCGTCAATTCGATTGCCGCTCAAGGCGTGGTTTTGCTGGCCGTTTTCGCACCGATTGGTTTGTGGGTTTTGCGCACCGATTTGCGCGCTCGTCTGGCGGCGCTGGCCTGGTTGATTCTTTTTATCGTGCTTACCTTTATCTTTCCTTTTGCCGGGTCGCGCGGCAGTTTCTTTCATGCCGCCGCTGCGCTCCAGCCGGTTTGGTGGGCGGCGGCCCCCGTGGCGGTTGAATTTTTGGTCAGCAAGGCGCGTCAACGCGGGCGCTTCACCCCTGAAGCGTTTGGCATTTTCCGCTTTGCACTGGTGGCTTTTATGGGCATGCTTACCCTGGCATTGCTCTACATTAGCCTGATTGAAAAAGACTGGAACGAATTCCAAAGCGTTTACCAACGTGCCGAACAAATTTTGGTCGAAAACGGCGCGCAATCATCAGACGTGGTCATCGTCGCCAACGCCCCCGGCTACTTTGCTGTCAACCGCCGCCCGGCCATCATCGTTCCCGATGAAGACCTGGAAACCACCCGTCGCCTGGCGCGTCAGTTTGGGGCGCGCTTCCTCATCCTCGAAAAAACCTATTACACCGACCCGATGATTCCGGTGTATCAAAACCCCCACAATCAACCTGGCTTGGTTTACTTGGGAGAGTTTGATGAAGTGCGTCTGTTTCGCATTGAGCCGTAAATGTCATGAGTCAGAAATTTCACTATCATCATAAGATATGCTATACTCAAAAATAATTCACCGGACTTAAGACATGGAACAAATCACACTTGTTGTCATAGATGACCATCCCTTATTTCGACAGGGGGTAGCCAATGCGTTGGCGATTGACCCGCGTTTTAAGGTTGTAGGTCAGGAAGCACATGGAGAGCGCGGTCTGGAACTCATCCAGGCTCTGCGCCCGCGCGTGGCCGTTGTAGATGTCAACTTGCCGGGTATGAATGGTCAGCAGATTACACACGAGTTGGCAACCAGCCGTATCCCCACCCGCGTTATCTTGATGACCGCCTATGACGATGCCGAACAAATGCTCCATGCAGCCATTGCAGGGGCAGCGGCGTATTGCTCTAAAGATATTCAACCGGACGAATTGACCAAAATCATCTTCCACGTCTTAGATGGGAAATACGTCATGGGTCAGCAGGTCATGACCAAAATCGAGTTCGAGAGTTGGCTGGCACGGCAGCTCGATTCGGCGCGCCGCTCGTATAGCGAACCGGGTAGTCCGTTTCACCCTCTTTCGGACCGCGAAATGGAAGTGTTGGAATTGGTGGTAGAAGGAAGAAGCAATAAAGAAATTGCCACCCAGCTTGGCATTAGTCACCAGACGGTGAAAAACCACATCACATCCATTTTACGCAAGTTTGGAGTGGAAGACCGTACACAAGCGGTGGTATATGCTCTTAAACGGGGCTGGGTTAAGTTGAATTACGAATCTCACGCGCAGGAGTAAACAATCTATGGTGGATGAACAATCTAACCCGCTGGAAGAAGCGCGCAAAAGCATTCAGGTCGAATTGGAAGACACCACCAAATCGTTGCGGGAAGTCACCCTGATGCTGGAACAAAGCCAGGGCGAAGCCTCCAAACTCACCCAGCGCAATGCTGCCATTACGGCGCATTTACAACAAATTCTAGCGGCAGGTCCCAAAACCTCGTTCGATGAACTCAAAATGGCGTATGACTCAGCGCTTGATGCGCAGCAACGCTTATTTGTTATGCGTGGCCAGTTGGAGAAGCTGCAAAGTGACCAATCCCATTTGCAGCGCTACCGGGGTCTGCTAGAAAAACTGCTTACCTTGCTGGAGCAGCCTATGGAAGGTGGAAAAGGTGCCAGCAAAAGTGCACAAGCCAGCATCGAGGGCATCATCCAGGCCCAAGAATCAGAACGCCAACGGCTTTCACGGCAAATGCACGATGGCCCGGCCCAAGCACTTTCTAACTTTATTTTGCAGACGGAAATTGCCATGCGCCTGATGGATGTAGATGCTGCTCAGGCACGCGAGGAACTCAACAGCCTGAAAGCTGCTGCCATGAGCACCTTTCAAAAAGTGCGCAACTTCATCTTTGAACTACGCCCGATGATGTTGGATGACTTGGGCTTGGTACCGACCATCAAGCGTTATGCTGACACCTTCAAAGAACAAACCAGCATGGATGTCGCCGTCACTGTCACCGGGCAGGAACGAAGACTGGAATCTTACATTGAAGTTATGATTTTCCGTGCTCTGCAGGAATTACTTGGCAATGCTTCTCGGCATAGCCAAGCCAGCATGGTCAAGATTATGATTGATATGAGCGACACGCTGGTCAAAGTAACCGTAGATGACAATGGAAAAGGCTTTAATGCGCAAGTTCTAGAGCAGGGAAACAGCCTTGGCCTGAACCTGATTCGTGACCGCGTAGAAATGCTGGGTGGCTCTTTTGAACTCGATTCGGTGATTGGAAAAGGGACACGCGTTACGTTCACCATTCCTGCCCGACCCGCCTAGGCGAGCTACGTCAGAAGATTCCCTGCATGGTTTATTATCCCGCATTCCCCCTTTTCTACTATTTGCTTGACAATGCTGTAATTATTTCATCTATTGTTTTTACTGTATAATCATGCAGTAATACGAAACCAAGGAGAAGCCTATGAGACGCGGTGGCCGCATTCTGCTGTTCCTGGTGGTGCTAATTGTTATCCTGATAGCTGTGGTATTCCTGGTATTCGGCGGAAGCCTTCTTTCGCCGACGCCTGCCCCCGATGCAATTCCCACGCAGCCGATGGTCTCCATTCTTGTTGTGGGTCAACCACTTAAGCTCAATGACCAGGTCAAACCCGAAGCCATCAGCACAATGATGATTCCCCCTTCTGCTTATAACGAAAAGATGATTACCCAACCGGAAGAAGTAGAAGGCAAATACGCAGCTTATCCTCTTGACCAAGGGATGCCGTTCATTCGCGGCATGGTGACCGACCGACCTGGCCTGAATCAGCCTGGTTCGGAGGCGGCACGCGTGATTCAGCCTGGGCTGGTGGCCATTACCTTGCCGCTCAATTGGCAAAGTGGTGTCGCCTTTGGCCTGCGCGATGGTGACCGCGTGAATGTAATTGCCACGACCCTGTTCGTTGATGTCGACTCTTCTTTCCAGTCCATTTTGCCGAATAATTTTGGGCAAGTTGTGAACGTTGGTTTACAGCCCGATGCATCCACACTGGTTACTCTTGGCATGAACAACGGCGATGGTGGTCGCCCGATTGGTCGTGCTGAACTGGACCCGGTGTTGAACCAAGCCGTTTACCTGATTCCCTCGGAAGCCCAGCGTCCGCGCTTGGTCTCCCAACAAATTTTGCAAGATGTTCAGATTTTGCATGTAGGGTACTTCCCCTTGCCGGGCACCGAAGCGGTGACTGCCGGCCCCACGCAAGAAGTTCCCCCTGGTCAAGAGCCGCCGCCTACGCCGGTGACTACCGTGCGCGCCCCGGATGTGATTACCCTGATTGTGACCCCACAAGATGCAGTTGCGCTGACCTACTTGCTGTATGCTGGCGCCAAATTCACCTTCACCTTGCGTGCGCCGGATGACGCCTCGCGCATTGAAACAGAAGCCGCAACGTTGCAATATATCTTGAGTCAGTACGCCATTCCGGTCCCGGCCAAACTACCGTATGCTATGCAGCCGCGCCTAGATAAGTTACTCGACCCGCTGCTTGCTCCCGGAACACCAACACCCATCCCATAAACTCTCCTAGCGAGTTGGCACATGCCAGACAAGATTCGAGTCCTTGTTGTTGATGATATTGCCGAAACCCGTGAAAACGTCCGCAAACTGTTACAGTTTGAAGCGGATATAGAAGTGATTGGCACAGCCCGCTCGGGCAAGGAAGCAGTTCAACTGGCAGAAGAATTAAAGCCAGATGTCATCCTGATGGACATCAACATGCCCGATATGGATGGCATTACGGCCACCGGCCTCATCCGCCAACGCAACCCGGTCGCGCAAATCGTCTTCCTCTCGGTACAAGGTGACCCCAATTACATGCGCCGTGCTATGCAGGCCGGAGCGCATGACTTCTTGACCAAACCACCCATGGCGGATGAGTTGATTTCGGCGGTGCGGCGTGCCGGACAAATGGCGCAACAAGAGCGCTCGCGCACGGCGCAGGTTGCCGCTGCGGTGACAGCCTCTACCGTCCAACCCACCTTGGGTGGTGGCTTTGTCAACGGACGGGTCATCATGGTCTACAGCCCGAAAGGCGGCACAGGCGTTACCACCCTGGCGACCAACTTGGCTATCACCTTGCACAACGATGAAACCCGTGCTGTGTTGGTAGATGGAAACCTTCAATTTGGCGATGTGGCCGTCTTCCTCAATGAGCAAGGCAAAAACACTATCCTCGACCTCGCCCCTCGCGCCGATGAACTGGACCCAGATATTATTGACAGCGTCTTGCTCAAGCACGCTGCCAGTGGAATTCGCGTGCTTCCGGCCCCCGCCAGACCCGAACACGCTGACCATGTGACGGCCGATCAATTCAGCAAACTGGTCAAATATCTACGTCAGATTTATGCCTATGTGGTTGTAGATACCACGCATATCCTGAACGAAATCACTCTGGCAGCCTTAGATGTGAGCGATGTGATTGTCTTGGTTTGCACACAAGATATTCCGGCGATTAAGAACGTGCGTTTGTTCCTAGACCTGTTGGCCACCATTGGCGTTCCGCGTGAGCGCTTGTGCCTGGTCATGAACAAATATGATAAGCGTATTTCAATTACACCCGAAAAAGTGGGTGAAAACCTCAAACAACCTGTCATCGGCGTCATTCCACTCGAAGAAGCCGTCGTTATCCCCTCCGTCAATCGTGGCATCCCGTTCATGGTAGATAATAAAACCAAAACCGTGTCTCGTTCGGTCTTCACATTGGCCGAAGCCATTCGGACACAACTTGCCAAGGCGACGGATTAGTGTTTATCGTTATTTGGAGGTCCCCCTATGTCTTTACTCAAGCGGATTGAACAAGGCCAGTCGCGAAATCCTGACCCTTCTCAGCCTCAGCGACCTGCATCGTTGCCTTCACAACCTGCCAGTGGAGGGGGAGGCGGAGACCAAGCTCTTTCTGCTTTACAAGCGCGGCGTGTCAGTGCTCCGGCCACAGCGCCTCAAGCAGGAACTTATTTTGACTTGAAAACCCGCGTGCAAAACAAGCTGCTGGCCGAACTTGACCCCTCGATGGACATCACCAAGACGGATGAAGTGCGCCGTACCATCATGGAGTTGTTCGAGCAAATTCTGAGCGAAGAGAACATTGTGCTCTCGCGCCCCGAACGTCAGCGTTTGTTCGAACAAATTACCGCCGAAATTTTAGGGTTTGGGCCGCTCCAACCGCTGTTGGAAGATGACACCATCACCGAAATCATGGTCAATGGCCCCAAGAACATTTACGTTGAGCGCAAAGGCAAAATCGTTCGCGTGCCGATTACCTTTGAGAGCAACGACCATGTCATGCGTGTCATTGACCGTATCGTTGCTCCCCTGGGTCGCCGCATTGATGAATCTAGCCCGTATGTAGATGCCCGTCTGCCCGATGGCTCGCGCGTCAACGCCGTCATCCCGCCGATTTCTCTGGTTGGACCGACCATCACCATCCGTAAATTCTCCAAAAACCCCATCACGGTCGAACAGCTAATTTCCTTCGGCTCGATTACCCCCGAAGCGGTTGAATTTCTCAAAGCGTGCGTGATTGCACGGCTCAACATCGTCATTTCGGGAGGTACAGGCTCCGGTAAGACAACCCTGCTCAACGTCCTTTCGGGCTTCATTCCCAATGACGAACGCATCATCACCATCGAAAACGCAGCCGAATTGCAGCTGCGCCAAGAACATGTGGTGACGCTCGAATCGCGCCCACCCAACATCGAAGGGCGCGGCGAAATTACCATTCGAGACTTGGTGATTAACTCCTTGCGTATGCGTCCTGAGCGCATTATCGTAGGAGAGTGCCGCGGTGGAGAAACCCTGGACATGTTACAAGCCATGAACACCGGTCACGATGGTTCGATGACCACCGCACATGCCAACAGTCCGCGCGATGCTCTCTCCCGTATCGAAACCATGTGTTTGATGGCCGGTATGGATTTGCCCGTGCGCGCCATTCGTGAGCAAATCTCTTCGGCGGTTGACCTGATTGTGCAGCAAGAGCGCATGAAAGACGGCTCGCGCAAGGTAACTTACATCACCGAAGTCAGCGGCATGGAAGGTGATGTCATTACCATGACCGACTTGTTTGTCTTTGAGCAGACCGGTCTAGAAGCCGGGAAGGTGATTGGCCGACTCCGCCCAACCGGCTTGCGCCCCAAGTTTATGGACAAAATCGAGGCGGTGGGAATTCACCTGCCTCCCACTATCTTTGGCGTGGGTAGTGGCCGGCGTTACTAGGTCTTTCTGGTTTGCTTAGCATAGACGTGCTATGAATCCGCTTCTGATTTTATTGATTGGCGCGATTATCATCCTCATCCTGATTGCTATCGGGGTGTATATCTCTTCGACGAGTGAACGAACCCTGATCGAAGACCGCCTGGGGCGTTACCTGGAAGAGGATAGAGAGGCTGCAAGAGGAAAAGAGCGACAGGAGGCTTCCACTGCCCTGACCGAGTGGGTCAACAAACGGGTAGAAAAATCCTCCTTTGGTGACCGCATCGCCAAGAACCTGGCCCGCGCCGATATGAAATTCAAGGCGGGCGAGTTTATTTTCTTCATTTTTATTCTTGCTGCCGTCTTAGGAGGCGCGGCCTACTTTTTTGGCGGCGAAAACCCAGCCGGCAAGTTGTTTTCGATGGCGCTGGGCATTGCGGTTGGCATTGCCGCCCCCATTATTTACATGCGCTCGCAACAAGCCAAGCGGTTGCGCAAGTTCAACGACCAATTGCCGGATATGTTGAACTTAATGGTGAACGGTCTGCGCGCCGGGTACTCTACCATGCAAGCCATGGAAGCCGTCAGCAAGGAAATGCCACCGCCCATCAGTGATGAATTTCGGCGGGTGGTCCAAGAAATGCAACTCGGCGTGCCGATGGACAAGGCGCTTGATAACTTGGTCCGGCGCATTCCCAGCGAAGACCTCGATTTCGTGGTGACGGCCATTAACGTTCAACGCGAAGTCGGTGGCCCATTGGCAGAAATTCTGGATACAATCGCCTTTACCATCCGCGAGCGCATCCGCATCAAGGGTGAAATTCGCGTTATGACCTCGCAGGTGGTGATGTCGGGGCGCATTCTTTCGGCGGTGCCGTTTGTGGTATTTGTGATTCTCTGGTTCATCAACCAAGACTACATGGGCGAGTTTTTTAAGAACATCGTTTGTGGTGGGATTGCCTTGGCCGTCGGCATGATTATGATTGCAGTGGGTTACTTCGTCATGATGAAAATTGCCGATATCGAGGTGTGATATGGAAACCATTATCTATGTTGCTCTTATCTTGATTGTGCTGGTAGCGATTGCGCTGTGGTACGTTGGTCAGCGTTTGCCCAAGCAGGATGAAGACCCGCTCAGCCAGCGCTTGGCGGAATTCTCTCAGCGCGGCGAAGCGGTGAGCCTGGATGAAATTGAACTCTCGCAGCCGTTTACCGAGCGTGTCATCTATCCCATTTTGCGTCAATTGGGTGAGATGGCTGCCAAAAACACGCCCCAGAACGCTTTACAGGAAACAACGCGCAAGCTGGAACTGGCAGGAAAAGCCGGCGCCATTGATGCACCGATGTTTTTGGCTTCTCGCTTTGTGGCGGCAGGCGTGTTAGGGGTTCTAGTGTTTGCTATTGCCGCTTTTTCCATCTTTGCGCAACCTCTATCCCGCGCCTTTCTGTATGGCCTGATTGCGGCAGCCTTGGGTTTCTTCTTGCCCCAAATGTGGTTGAGCGAGCAAATCAAAAAGCGCCAGCTGGAAATTCGCAAAGCCATGCCCGATGCGCTGGATTTGCTCACCATTTGCGTTGAAGCCGGGCTGGGGTTTGATGCTGCCATGTCAAACGTGGCGGAAAAATGGGACAATGAACTGTCCTTGGCGTTTGCGCGTGCCATTCGCGAGATTCAACTTGGCAAGGTGCGTCGCGAAGCTTTGAAATCTATGGCCGAACGTATTGACCTGCCGGAGATGACCAGTTTTGTCGCAGCCATTATCCAGAGTGAGCAATTGGGTGTGAGTATGGCCAAGGTGTTGCGCATCCAGGCCGACCAGATGCGTATGCGCCGTCGCCAACTGGCAGAAGAACTGGCGCACCAGGCGCCTGTCAAAATGCTGGTGCCGATGGTGGTATTCATTTTCCCCTCTATTTTTATCGTACTAATGACGCCTGCGGTATTGCGGATAATGTCATCTAACATCTTTGGCGGCGGATAAATTGAGGCTGCGCCCGGCTTTGTCTTACCACGTTTCCCATCTGTTGTGGGGCGCGGTTGATTTACTCTTCCCGCCTCGGTGTGCAGGCTGTGGCAAACTGGGCCAACGTTGGTGTTTCGATTGTCGAACGCATCTTATCCGACCGCCGGAGCCGCTATGCGAAGTTTGCGGCGAGCCGCAAAGCACCCCAACCATTTGTTTGCGTTGCACTGACACACGACCTGCGTTTGAGGCACTCAGGTCGTGTGCTGTTTTTACAGAACCCCTACGCCCAGCCTTGCACGAACTGAAATATCGGCGCAATATCGCTTTGGCAGACCTGTTGGCCTGGCACGTTGCGGAGTGTCTTACCGCGCTGCAGTGGCAGTGTGACCTGATAGTTCCTATCCCGCTTAGCCAACAAAGAATGCGCGAAAGAGGCTATAATCAAGCTGATTTGATTGCTCATGCTCTGGCTCGCATCATGCGCTGGAAATATCAGCCACAGGCGCTGGAACGTGTCCGACATACCCGTTCTCAAGTTGGGTTAAACGCTGCCCAACGCCGCGCCAATGTGCAGGCGGCTTTTCAGGCACACAGCGCTATGGTCAAAAACAAGATGATTTTGCTCTTCGATGATGTTGTTACGACAGGCGCGACTCTTCAATCGGCTGCCGAAGCGTTGCGCGCTGTGGGAGCAAAGCGGGTGTATGCCTTGACCGTTGCACGAGCCTTGCCCAAGTATGGCTTAGACCAACCTAAACAATTTTCTCGCCGTTCAACCTAGTGGTTGAATGCCTATCCTTTTATCCCTTTTTCACTAGGAGGCCATATGGCGCACAATCTGGAAATTGCAGGACGTGAGTTTGAAGTGACGGACCGCATTCGCGATTACGTCACCAAAAAGGTGGCCAAGCTAGACCGGCACCTATCTGCTATTGAAGAAGTCCGGGTTGACCTTGCCCATGTCAAAACTGCCCGCAGCGCTTCGGACCGTTATGTGGCCCAGATGACCGTTCGCGGTAAAGGGATGCTGCTGCGGGCTGAAGAGCGCGCCGATGACATTCGCACCGCGATTGACACTGCGCTCGACAAGATGACCCGTCAGATTGCTCGCTATAAGGGCAAACATCAGCGAGGCCGAGGCGATGGCAAATCGGCTGCCGAAGTGGCCGGGGAGGTGGAACCTTTGCCCGCATTGGAGGCCGAAGAGCCACCGGTCATTATCCGGCGCAAAAAATTCGACTTAATCCCAATGGTGGAAGAAGAAGCGATTGAACAAATGAAACTATTGGGGCATGATAACTTCTTCATCTTCTACAATGCCAAAGCCGGCGCCATCAACGTGCTATATCGCCGTCGCGATGGGACGTATGGTCTCATCGAGCCGCATGTGCGGTAGTCTGGCTGGTCTGAAGTAAAATAGACTGGCCTCGGCGCAGGCCAGTCTATTTTTTGTGGAGATACTATGGAGTTGGATGAATTCGACGACGCCATTCTTCATGCGGGGGAACAAAAGGCTATTAATTTCGCTGTGATTGAAGCGGCAGTGAGCGACATTTTGGTTGCGGTTGGGGAAGACCCAAGCCGCGATGGATTGCAAAAAACCCCTACCAGGGTGGCGCGTATGTATGCTGAGTTGTTACAAGGATACTTTACCGACCCGGCGGCCCTCATCAATGAAGCCATTTTCGATGTGCAATATGATGAGATGGTCATCGTACGCGACATTGAATTTTATAGCTTATGTGAGCATCACATGCTGCCTTTTATAGGCCGGGCACATGTTGCGTATATCCCAAATGGTAAAGTGTTGGGGCTATCTAAAATTCCGCGCATTGTGGATATGTACGCCCGCCGTCTACAAGTGCAAGAGCGTATGACCCGCCAGATTGCTGATTTTTTGCGCGACCTGCTCAAGCCCCAAGGCGTTGCGGTGGTGATTGAGGCCATGCACTTGTGTGCGATGATGCGCGGTGTACGCAAGCACGATGCGCGCATGGTTACTTCAGCCATGCACGGTGCCTTTCGCTCTAACTTGGCAACGCGCGAAGAATTTCTGCAAAATATTGCGCGTGGTGCCGCAGAGTTGCGATTTTGAGTGTTGGCTATTGCCATCGTTCGATTTCTACCCCAACCGCCGCTGTAAAACCAACCGCTTGTGTCTTTTCTACCCGAATGTAGACCCCCTGCACACCGCTTAAGGACAGACATAACTGCGCCAAGTCGTTCGCTAGCGCTTCGACAGTTTGCCGTTGCGCCGTTTCGATATGGGTTTTGAGCAGGTGAGCGGTTTTTTCGTAGTCTACGCAATCGGCAATTTGGTCTGTTTGCGCTGCTTTGCGCGTATCCGTATACAGTGCGACATTGACAACAACTTCTTGGGGTGTTGTCCGCTCCTGGGGGTAAATCCCAAGAATGGCGTTGACACGCAAGTCTTTGATGAAAATTTTATCCATCTCGTTTCTCTACCCTTAAGGCCAGTACGCGGCGGGTCGAATTGGTACAGCGATAACGGTTTGACATTCGTAAACCGGGAATCCAGGCAATCTCATCGCCCACACAAACGACCGGCCATTGTTTTCGGGCGCGCTTGGGGATTTTGAGATTGATAAACAAATCGGAAAGTTTCATGGTTTGACCAGGCATCCCCAGCGGTTCGAAGCGGTCTCCTGTCTGAAATGGACGTACCGTCAGTTGGTTTTTCGTTAAATCGGCGTCAAAATGGGCTGACCAGTGATTTTTTGGAAGTGGCCAAGGGTCGGTGAGCAACCAAGCGGATAGTTCCCAAGCGTTGTCCAAAAGCAGGCGATGGACCGAATTCTGCTCCCAGGCAACGACATGTTGAGAATAGATTTGAGGATAAGGCATGGGCAATCTCGCCTCGTCCTCGGTGACGTACAGCGTTTCGCCTTCGATGAGTGTTTTCAGTCCACTGCTTAAGTCGGTTGGCTTTAGGGTGGCTGCGCGTTCCAGCGCGGCAAAGTCTATATCGCGCAGGTTAGGGTGCAGGGCAAACGCCGCCCGTCGGAATAGGTTGCGCCGTAAGGCCGGAGACATGGTGCGCAGTTGGACTAAGTCGAAGGCGAGAAATCCATCCCCGGCTGTGCGTAGGACCTTTTTCCACGCCGAATCTACCACTTCATTGAGCAATTCATAGTCCCCTTGCAACGCCAGGGCGCTTTTGGCCAGTGTTTGGCGAATTTGTGGGTTGTAGTCGGCTAGGCGTGGCAGCAGTTCGTGCCGTAACCGGTTTCGGAAGTAGGTTGTATCGGCATTGCTGGTATCGGTGAGGTAGGGTAGATGGTGTTGGTGGCAGTAAGATTCGGTTTGGGCGCGGGTCCAGCCAAGCAGCGGGCGGACGAGAGGGATATGGGGGTCGAAGATGGGCAAGATAACGCGGGGTGTCATTCCTTTCAATCCAGAGAGGCCTGCGCCCCGCAGAAAGTGCATCAGCACTGTCTCGGCCTGGTCATCAGCGGTGTGGCCGACGGCGACTGCCTGTGCTCCGGCCTCGCGGGCTTGGTGGAACAAAAACCGGTAGCGTAACTCCCGTGCGGCTTCTTCGATGGACAGGCCTTGTTCTTGGGCATGAGTCGTTACGTTGGCCGAAGCCGTCACGAAGGGCAGATTGAGACTTTGCGCAATGTGAGCGACATGGGCGGCATCGGACTCTGCTTCTGGCCGTAGGCAGTGATTGAAATGAGCAACCAGCAAGGGGAAGCCCGCGGTATGAAGAAGGTGGAGGAGTGCCAGGCTATCCGCCCCGCCGGAAACGCCGACAACAAGCAACTTCCCGGATTCTAGGCGTAACGAGGGGAACATGCCGTGATTAAACCATAAAGGACGCGAAGTACACAAAATTGCTTAGGTGTGCCCTCGCATCCTTGGGTGGTACAAAGCCTAGAGTTGATACAACTCTACCAGCACCCCGTTGGTGCTTTCGGGGTGAATAAAGGCATAGCGCTTGCCATCGGCAGCCGTGCGCGGCTCTTCGTTAATCAGGCGAATGCCTTTTGTTTTGAGTTGGTTCAACATCCCTTCGATGTCGTCTACTTCCAAGCAGACATGATGCATGCCGGGACCGCGTTTGGCGAGGTATTTTGCCAAGCCAGAGTCTTCGCTGGTCGGCTTGACTAGCTCGATTTCGGCGCCGGCCAGGGGTAGAAAGGCGACTTGGCTCTTTTCGGCAGGTACATCCCGCAGTTCATGCAGGGGAATGCCAAGCGCATCGCGCCAGAAGGAGAGGGATTTTTCCATATCATCTACGACAATGGCAACATGGTTAATGCTGGTGATTTGGGGCATGGGTTTGATTCCTTTCGTTACGCTGGCGATTATATCGCACCTGGCCGGTTTGAGATGCCTTACTCGCTCTCAATGGCCATGGCGACCGCTTCGCCGCCACCCAAGCACAGGCAAGCCAAGCCGCGCTTGAGGTTGCGTTCCTTAAGGGCAAAGAGCAGTGTGACCAACACGCGTGCGCCGCTTGCACCGATGGGATGCCCGAGTGCAATGGCCCCGCCGTTCACGTTGACTTTTGCCCAATCCCAGCCTTGGGCCGCAAGTTCATACCCATTCGCCAAGACCTGCGCAGCAAAGGCTTCGTTTAGCTCGATTAAGTCCACATCGGCCAAGGTCCAGCCAGCCTTGGCAAGCACTTTGGGGATGGCCTTGGCTGGGGCTGCAAATAACCATTTCGGTTCAACGGCCGCTTGTCCATAGGCAACAATGCGTGCCAGTGGTTGCAGGCCGTGAGTTTCGGCATAGGCTCGGCTGGCAAGCACTACAGCCGCTGCGCCATCGTTGAGCGTGGAGGCATTGCCGGCGGTTACCCGCCCATCTGGACGGAAGGCGGGTTTCAGCCGCGCCAGCGATTCGAGTGCGGCATCCGGGCGGGGGCCTTCATCGGTATCAAACACGGTGATTTCGCCTCGCCGCCCTTTCAATTCAACCGGTGTGATTTCGGCCTTGAACTTGCCGGCCTGAATGGCGGCAACCGCCTTGTGGTGGCTTTCCAGGGCATATTGGTCCATCGCTTCGCGTGTCACTTCGTATTCTTCTGCAATAAAATCAGCCGCGTTGCCCATGCCCCAATTCTCAAACGGGTCCCACAGGCCATCGTGCAGCAAGGCATCCGTTAACTGGGTATGGCCATACCGCAGTTCCCCGTTGCGACCCGTGACCAGATACGGTGCGCGTGACATGCTTTCCATGCCGCCGGCCACAAACAACTTGCCGTCACCGGCGCGGATGGCCTGTGCGGCGCTCATAGCAGCCTTTAGGCCAGAACCACACACTTTGTTCAGGGTGGTAGCGCTCACGCTGGCGGGCAGACCGGCAAAAATGGCTGCCTGGCGGGCGGGCGCTTGTCCTTGCCCGGCCTGGACAACATGCCCCATCAGCACTTCGTCAATTTCATCGAGATTTTCCAGCCCGGCGCGTTCCACCGCTGCTTTGATGGCGACTGCGCCCAACTGGGCTGCCGGAACGTTGCTCAGCGCGCCCTGAAATTTCCCAATGGGTGTGCGCGCGGCAGAAAGGATGACCGCTTCGGTTTGTTTGCTCATGGCTCCTCCGTGTGAAAGTTTCCTCTGGCAACCCTAATTATACGTCTGGCAGCGGACAAGGAAGGTATTCACAAATTGATAACCTGCCCTTAAAAAAAATTTCGCTTCTTCGCCTTGTCATATTTCCTGAATAGGCGTATCATCACACTTGCGTGCCTGCATGTTGCAGGCAAACACATTTTCAAAGAGGAGAAGACTCTCATGAAACGCTCGTTCTCGATTTTGTTCGCCCTGCTCGTGGCAGCGGCAATGGTGCTGGCGGCGTGCGGCCCGGCGGCTACCCCTGTGC
>QEXW01000151.1 GCA_003130845.1 Anaerolineae bacterium | reverse complement strand
GCGGATGACGCCGCGCGCTACGGATAAAGCACGGTCAATTTGCCCATCTTGTTGTAGCTCTTTGAAGAAAACCGGCAAGAATTGTTTGGCGCTTTCCATGCTGATGTTGCCTTGCATGGCAATCACTGCTGGAACGCCAGCTTGTGCCAGCCGAGGCCCAAAGGCTTGCAGAACGCGCCCGCTGTTTGCGTTTGGCTTGCCATCGCCGGCACTTTGGCACGAAACCAGCACCACCAGGCGCGGTAGGGTTTGCAGCTCGCGTACACGGGTAACGATTTCTTCCACCGTCGTGATGGCGGCGCTGCCATCTTCGTTTTGTAGCCAGAGGTGTGGGCCGCTTTCGGCCATTGTGCCATGTGCTGCTAGGTACAGAATATCGTATCCTGTACGCAGTTTTTCCATCAATTGATTGAGCGTGCAAGGCTCGGTGCGTCCTATCTCGGTCACCGGAATTGTCCCTAAGGCTTCTTTTGCCCGGTCTAGCTCGCCGCTCACATCAACAGGTGCTAATTTGTAGTTTGCTAAGTCCGAAGGGTTAGAGGCTGCTGCCAGGGCTTTCAAGGTGCCTTGTGGACGGAGTTTGACCGGGCGAAGGTCAGTGCTAGGCAGGTAACGCGAGAGCAGGATGTTTTCGCCGGTAAAGAGGGGGGTTTTGTCTTGCGGGTTGCGCAGCGCTTCCCAATAGAGCGTATTAATTTCAGGCGCACTCGAGTCGGCTAGCAATCGCACACGGAGCGCAGCACCTGCCGTTGTAGCACTGGCGCGTGCCTCGGTGAAGGCACGCGCCATATCGGGTGTGAAGAAACACTCTCCTAGCATCACGCCGTATTCGATTGGGTCCACAATCATTGGCTGAAGGGAGGAAAAATCGAAGGCGAGCGTAATGGGCGCATCACCGCCCGGACGAGAATCGGCTTCCGAATCGGGCAAAGAAAGCCGCAGTTCTACATCGTATTGCCCTACTTCCCGTTTATGGAAATGGATTTCCAAGTCGGCAAAGGTGGTCATCAGCAGTCTTTGGGACTAACCTGGGGGATGGGGTCTTCGGGACGTTCTGCTACTAACCAAGCAGCCACATAACCTCGGTTGCCTTTCACATCTTGTACGCGAATCCACTTTCCGGTTTTCCCCAGGCGTTTGGCGGCCGTATCTTGCCTGCCTAGCGCGAGCAATTCAGCACCTTTGGGCAGACGTGTGATGAGTGTCTTCTGAGCGATAAACGGTTTGGTGCGCAAGGCTACTCCATCTTCCAGCGTGCGCAAGACCAGGGGCGGGGCTTCTTCCACACTAAAACTTGCGCCAGCCGTCTGCCGCTGGGCCTCAGGCCCAAAGGCGCCCAAACTGACGATGGAGACATACCAAGCAGCCACAACGCCTTGTTTTCCCTCCACATCGGCCACTTTGAGCCATTCAAATTGCACCCCTACTTTGCGCTTGACTTCGCTGGCCGGTTCGAGAACTTTCAATTCTGTGCCAATGGGGTACATTTTCAGGATGGTGGCCTCGGTGTTATCGGGACGCGAGCGCAGCTTTAAGCCGTCCACATTCGTCTTGACGACCGGCGCATCTTTTGGCACCGGCACCGTCGGTGGCGGTGTGCCAGGGGCAGGGGCAGCGGCGTTCTTCGTTTTGGAGAGTAACCAAGCAGCCGTGTAGCCTTCGGTTCCATCGGGTGCTTTGACGGCTAACCACTGATTTTGCTGTCCGATTTTGGCATTGGCGGCCGCATCGGCTTCTAGCACTTTGAACTCGGTGTTGACCGGCACACGCTTTAGGAGCGTAAAATCTGAAACGAGTGGCTGAGAGCGTAGGGCAAGTTCATCGGCTGTAGCATAAACAGGAAAAGAGGCATAAACTCCCTTATCGAGTTTAGGAGGGGGTGGCGGTTCGATGGCCATCGGTCCCCGTGTGAAGAAGCAGCCGGTGATGATGCGCATCGGGTCTTTGCTGCCGGCAATTTGTGCATACTTCGATGTAGAAAGTTTGATTTCACCGTTTTTGACCGGGTAGGGGTAAGGGTCATAAATCAGGTAATCATCCCCGTCTTTGGCATACACCACCATATAGTGTGTTTGTAAGCCGGCTTGCGGTGACCAATCTACCTCGATGATGACCGGGCGTCCTTGCGCTAGGGAAGTATCTATTTCGGCCAAGGGGGCGCCTTTGCGGTAATCTACGCTCATGCCTGGCACCACACTGCCAAGGGCCCCGCCAATAATAAAAGCCGTTCCGGCTTGGAAGCCGCCAACGGCTTTCATTTTGTCGTTGAGAATCTCTGGCGTTAGGTCGGTGGCTCCGTAATGGGTAGCGCACATGGTGAAGCTGGTTAACAAGCAGCCGTAGCTACCAATTGTCGAAGTCTTGTCGAAACCAAGGAGTTTGTTTTTCCATGCTGGGTCGGTTTGCGAGAATTGTTTGATTGCCATTGTCCCTCCGGAGCCATTTGAATTGGCGTAAAGCACTCTAAATTTAAAACATTATACATGAATTATGCGCAATTGGGGTGCTTCGATTATACTTTTGGTTATGTCAGAGCGCATTGGCGTGTTTGGCGGCACGTTTGACCCGCCACATCTTGGGCATCTCATTTTGGCTGCGGAAGCGCAAGCGCAATTGGGATTGGAGCGGGTGTTATGGGTATTGACGCCCCAGCCGCCTCATAAGCCGACTCATCCTCTCACACCGCTTACGCATCGCGTAGCAATGGTGCAACGCACCATTGCTGAGAATACTTGCTTTGAACTTTCCACGGTGGAGATTGAGCGGCCCGGCCCTCATTACACTGCCGATACGTTGCAGATTCTCCAGCGGCAATATCCTGCCAGCCAATTGTTCTTGCTGATTGGGGGCGACTCTTTACGCGATTTGCCTGGCTGGAAACAGCCCCAGGCAATTATCGCTGCGGTGCATGCTTTAGGCGTCATGCGCCGTCCCGATGACCGTATTCCATTGGAAGCACTGGAGCAGCTTTTTCCTGGTCTTTCGAACAAACTTTGCTTTGTCCATTCGCCGCAGTTAGAAATTTCATCCTCCCTCATTCGCCAACGGATTGCAGAACGGGGACATTATCGCTACTATTTACCTGCTTCCGTTTACGATTACATTCAGGAATGGGGCTTGTATCGTTAAGGCTTTAACGGCACACGCCCGCTGTTTTCAGCGGACGTGGCCAGACCAACTCAGAGGGAGGAGAGAGTTTGTTCACGGACGGAGGAGGAAGGCCGCCCGGTTTGGATATGGCTAGAGCGGTTCGTGATTGGGGTTGGTTCCACACCACACGCAGGTGGGCTTGTCGAACAAGTTGCATTCTTTGGCGTTGGAGCAGCGGCGGGCAGTGACACGTGGCGGGTCGGGCAGATAGTCCATGGGGTACACTACTTCGGTTTCAAAGGCCACTTCATGGCCGACATGGTCACAATAACGAACTTTTGTTACTTCCCAGCGTTTTTCTGCCATACGTACCTCCAAAGGTCAATCTTATTTTAGGTCACTTGGTTTGGATTTGCCAGTGACAGGCGTCATCAGGCGGGCTGACAAAGGACATATATCGGATGACATCTATCCTAATTTTGGGCTTACTTTTTCTCTAGCCGGTAGATGTTTCCACGCGCGTAGTCGGCCAGATAGAGTTCTCCGCTCTCATCTACGCCAAAGGTGGATATGCTAAAGCCTGTTTGGAAAAAGAGTGTGGCTGAAGTCAGGGGGTCGGTGACTGTGGTCGTTTCGATTGGTAATCCCCAGATATTGCCGGAGCAGTAGTCGCCGAAGAAGTAAATGCCCTGCCATTCGGGTATCTGTTGACCTGTGTAGACTTCGCCGCCGGTGATAGAACAACCGGCGGAATGCGTGTATTCCGCGATGGGGGATGTAAATTCGGGCTGGTTGTTTCCCTCAAAAGGCCGGCTGCCTTCCATTTCGTTCCAACCAAAGTTAAAACCACCTGGCGTGCCGCTGGCGACGCGGTTGACTTCTTCGCGGCTGTTCTGGCCGACATCGGCAATCCATAGCTGACCGTTCGGGTCAAAAGCAATTTTCCAGGGATTGCGCAATCCAAGCGCCCAAATTTCTTTGTAAAATCCGTCGGTGTTCAGGAATGGGTTATCGGGTGGGATGGCGTATGGGTCACCGTTGTCCACGTCAATCCGTAAGATTTTCCCCAGCAGGCTGTTTCCCGATTGTGCATTATCGAACGGGTCGCCTTGCGAGCCACCATCGCCCAAGCCAATGTAAAGATAGCCATCTGGTCCGAAGCGGAGCGCCCCTCCGTTGTGGTTGGCGTATGGTTGTGGGGCGCTTAGCAGGCGTTTTTCGCTGTTGGGGTCAGCCTTTTCTCCATCGGCGCGAAAGCGCGAAACCCATACATCACCGTTGCGGTCGGTGTAGTACACGTAAAAGTACTTGTTTTGGGCAAAATTGGGATGAAAGGCAAGCCCAAGCAATCCCTGTTCTGATGACTGACTGCCAACCCGGTCAGAAATTTCTAAAAAAGGCGCATTTTGCAGCTCGCCATTCAAGATGACTCGGATTCGTCCGACCTTTTCCACGATAAATAGGCGGTTAGAACCATCCCGTGCGCTCACGATGTCGGTTGGTTGGCGCAAGCCGTTGGCAATCATGCGCCAGGTGTATCCTTGGGCATCTGGCAACTGGCGGGGGGTGGGTTGCGTGGTGGCTATGGGCAGCGAGGTGGGAGGGCTGGTTTGTGTTTCCGTTATCGAGCGCGTTGGCGGGGCGAGAGTGGCTGTGGGGGAGGGTATGCTGGTCGGCGGCACCAGGCTAGGCGAGGGTGGGGGAGTGCTTTCGCCGGTAGAGGCAACACAACCAGTTAATAGCAGCGCAAGGGTGGTAATACCAATAAAAATTTTCTGAAATGGCATAGTTTTTCCTCATTTGATTCAATTTTCTTTGGTCTCTATGACTTCGCCGTCAATCACTTCTCCCTCGTCTTCGGTTGGTTTTTTACTGGCTGTTATCTCACCGCTCAGCAAATCTTGTAGGTGTTCGCGCACGATGCTAGGCGGGCACATTTCTAGGAACAGGTACAGACCGGCCCAGACAATAGCAATGTCATCGGCGGTGCCGATGATGGGTGCAAGGGCTGCGGGGATGAAATCGAGCGGTGAAATTAAGTACGCAATGGCGCCAATGGGCAAGAGTTTGAGCAGAAAACTGACGCGGCCATCGGCCATTAGGCGTAGGATGAGTTTGGTGCGCAGGGCGAAATCACGAAAGAGATTACCTTGCGCGGGGATGATGCTGCCGGAAGGTTGTTTGTTCATGGCTCCTCCGAACGTTGAACAGAATGATAGTGGGAAAAGTTAAGAACTGCGTGAGATATACGTAAGTTTTTTACTTTTGTTCCTGCTTCGGTCGGGAGATGTCCGAATCGGTCACTTTCCACATTGTAAACCGAAAACGCTGTGATAGAATAACGCGCATGTCCCCCTTTTATACCCGCACTGGAGATGAAGGCACAACTGGCTTGCTTGGGGAAGGCCGTGTGCCGAAGTTTGACTTGCGCATCGAAGCCTTGGGTGCCTTGGATGAGGCTACTGCTGCCCTTGGGCTGGCGCGGTCGCTTGTCCTTGCCCCAACGGTTGCCCCGCTGCTGCGCGAAATTCAGCGGGATTTGTATCATCTGATGGCTGAAGTCGGTGCAACGCCCGAAAATGCGGCCAAATTTCGTAAAATTGACGCTGAACGTGTGCGTTGGCTGGAAGAACAAACCGATGCCGTTGAGCAGATTGTGAATTTGCCCAATGAGTTCATTCTACCTGGCGAAACACCGGCAAGTGCAGCACTGGCCTTAGCGCGAACCATTGTGCGGCGCGCCGAACGACGGGTGGTGGAACTATTCCATGTCCAGCTCTTGGAGAATGCAGCGCTGGTAGCGTATCTTAACCGACTCTCCTCGCTCTGTTTTGTGTTGGAGTTGTTGGAAAATCAATCGTCGGGGCAGGCCACCCAACTGGCGAAAGACGTATGACCGGTACGCTGATTAACGTCGTTGCGATTCTTCTGGGCGGCCTGCTTGGCTTGTCCTTTGGCGCGCGGCTTTCGGGTAAGCTCAAGGATACGGTGATTGCTGGTATGGGGTTGTTTACAACCGCCGTTGGTTTTAAGATGTTCTTGAATACCGAAAATGAGCTGATTGTGCTGGGTGCGCTTTTGTTGGGTGCGCTTTTGGGCGAATGGTGGGGGATTGAAGAGGGTCTAAAGCGCATGGGGATGTGGTTGGAACAACGTTTTGCAGGCGGTGGTGAAACGGAATCGACGCGCTTTGTGCGCGGGTTTATGACCGCTTCTCTGTTGTATCTGATTGGCCCGATGGCTATTCTGGGTTCAATTAGCGATGGGTTAACCGGGGATTATCGTACGTTGGCGATTAAATCGGTGTTAGATGGCTTTGCTTCGATTGCTTTTGCTTCTAGTTTGGGAATTGGTGTTTTGTTTGCGGCGCTGCCAACTCTGATTTATCAGGGCGGTATCAGTTTATTGGCGGCGCAGTTGAATGCGCTTGTCACGCCGCAGATGATGGGTGAACTAACAGCTACCGGTGGCGTGTTGCTGATGGGGGTGGGGGTGAGCAGTTTGTTGGAGATAAAGAAAATTCGGGTAGGAAACTTTTTGCCTGCTTTGGGCGTGGCGCCGCTGATTGTTTATGTTGTGGAGAAATTGGTCCGATGAACGCCTTGTGGTTGGAGAATCAACAATTGCGCTTTCGTCAGGATGTGCCCTTGCCGGTGCGACCCGATGAGGCCTTGGTGAAGGTGCGCTTGGCGGGGGTGTGCGGCACAGACCTGGAGATGGTGAAGGGGTATTATCCATTCACCGGTATTTTAGGACATGAATTTGTGGGCGAGGTGGTGCAAGTTGACGATTTGCATCCTGAATGGCTCGGACGGCGTGTTGTTGGAGAAATCAATGTCACCTGCGGTCAATGTGCGCAATGCCAAGATGGCCGACCAACGCACTGTGAGAACCGCACCGTGCTAGGCATTCTCGGCCGAGATGGGGTGTTTGCAGAATACGTTAGTCTGCCGCTAAAAAATCTGCATCCTGTGCCTGATGCAGTCAGTGACGAGGCGGCTGTCTTTACTGAGCCGCTTGCGGCGGCGCTAGAAATTCAACAGCAAGTGCAAATTCGGCCAACGGATAGAATTTTATTGGTCGGTGCAGGGCGTTTAGGTCAGTTGATTGCTCAAACCCTGGCGCTGACCGGTGCTGATTTGCATGTGGTGGCGCGGCATCCGCTTCAGAAGCAGTTGCTTGCGGCGCGTGGCATTCGCGTTATCGAAGAGGAACAGGTCCAGGCGTGGCGGTATGATGTGGTGGTGGAAGCAACGGGTTCGCCTTCTGGGTTTGACTTGGCACGCAAAGCTGTGCGACCGCGTGGTACGTTTGTTTTGAAGAGTACCTACAAGGGTGCGTTGACGTTGAACCTTTCACCCCTGGTTGTAGATGAAATCACCTTGCTGGGTTCGCGCTGTGGCCCGTTTGCCCCGGCCTTGCGCCTGTTGGAAAAGAAAGAGGTAGACCCAACCGTCTTGATTGCGGCGCAATTTGGCTTGAAGGAAGGTTTGCAAGCCTTTGCGCAGGCCGAAGAACGGGGGATGTTGAAGGTGTTGCTGCGGCCTGAATAACGTATTGGTGCAGTTAGCGGGGGATGTACACGCTAAATGTAGTGCCTTCGCCTACTTTGCTGCGCACTTCAATTCGTCCGCCATGTCCTTGCACAATCTGTTTGCAGATGGATAACCCCAGCCCGGTGCCGGTGGCCTTGGTCTCTAGGCCTTTGACTCGGTAGAATTTCTGGAATAAATTCGGCAACGCATCTTCAGGAATGCCGTACCCAGTATCAGAAACGGAGAAAAACCATTCTTTGTCTTTGGCATCGGCTGTAATCGTCACGCGGCCGTTGGAACGGTTGTATTTAATGGCGTTGCTCACCAGATTCATCAAGACTTGTTTCAGTTTGTCGCGGTCGCCGGTTACAATCGGCAAGTCTTCGGGGATGTTGATTTCAATGGTGATGTGATTTTCTTCTGCTTTCGAGCCAAGTACACCCTTGCACTCCTCGCATAACGGGCGGAATGGAAAGCTGGATTTATTGAATTGTACGCGCCCCGATTCAAGGCGAGCCAGGTCGAGAAACGAGGAGGCCAGTGCGTTGAGTCGGATGGTTTCTTGATGGATGTTTGTGATAATTTGTTCCGCCTGTTCGCGCGAAATTTCTGGGCGTAGCAACAAATACGTGGCTGTACTGAGCGAAGCGAGTGGGGTGCGCAGTTCGTGGACAAATTCAGCAATTAAGTCGGATTGTTGGAATAAGCGCGTGTTCTCGATGGCAACGGCGGCTTGGGCACCTAACACGGTGAGCATGTCTTCATCAGTTTCAGTGAAGTCACCGTTTGATTTATTTAGCACTTCTAACACGCCCACCACTTTTTCTTTGGTGATGAGTGGAACCCCCATCAGCGATTTGGTGGTGAAACTGAGCGTTTGCGCAACGTTTTTGAAGTAGCGATTGTCTTTGCGCACATCGCTAATGCGCACCGGTTCGCGATGAATGACAATCCACCCGGCAATGCTATCCATTGGGATGACCATGCCGCGCATCATCGGGTCGGGGTTGGTGGCGGCTTGAAAGTAGAGTTCTCGTGCTGCATCATCGTAGAGCAAGATGGAGGCGGCTTCCGCTTCGGTGATGTCGCGCGCGGCGTGAATGATGCGATTGAGCAGAGAATCCAGCTCTAGCGTGGAAGCCAAATCGCGAGAAATTTCGATAAGCCGTTTGTAGCGTTCGAGGCGTTTGGGATAGTTTTCAAGCATATTGAACTCGTTTAGAAATGGCAGGAAGAACGAGCGCTGCGTCTTCTTGTAAGACGACATCTGCGCGGACATTCAGGTAAGTGATGCTGTTGTTGATGATGATTAAGTGAGCGCCCCTATCTATGGCTTGCATGGGTAGGCTGGCCACAGGTAAGACTTCCAATGAGGAGCCGACGACCATCATCAGGTCACAGCGTCTGGCTTCGAGCTGCGCTTCATACCAGGCTTTTTGCGGTAGTTGCTCGCCGAACAGAATGACATCTGGTTTGAGGATGGCGCCACAGTGTGGACAGCGGGGGATGGTGCCATGGGTTAAGAAGGCCGGCAGGTAATTTTCGTACCGCTGTTGCTGGTAGCACTGCGTGCAGGAAAGTGTGCGCAGGGTGCCATGCATTTCAATGACATGTCGTGAACCGGCTTTCTGATGGAGCATGTCAATGTTTTGGGTGATGATGGCCTGAATGCGACCTTTTTCTTCCAGTTCTGCCAGGGTTAGGTGCCCGGGGTTGGGCTGGGCGTTAAAAATTTGGCTGGCAAGGGGATGGAACCAGCGAAAAAATTGTTCTGGCGCGGTGCGAAAGGTGGTCAGCGAAGCGACTTCGAGCGGTTCATCGCGCGACCATAATCCTGTACCTTCAGACCGAAAGTCAGGAATGCCAGAAGGGGTGGAAAGCCCCGCCCCGCTGAGGACGACGGCGTGGCGGGCTTTGGCAAGTAGCTCGGCGGCGTATTCGATTAATTCCAGGGTTTGGCCGGAAAAGGTTTGCATCAGGCGGGTTTCGGACGGGGTGCGCGGGTTTCAATTTTCCTTGCCAGGTTCGTATATTGCTGGTTGGTCAGGCTTTCGGGCTGGACCAGGTATGCAAAGGTTTGCATGCGAATAGCCTGTAGCATGAGTTCTGGCGCAGGGGTAAATGTGACATCGGCGCTGTATTTCAAGCGTTCTTGTACTTGCGGCACCGAAAGTTGAGCCTCGGAGCGCAAGCGGTAGTTAACCGCAACGTGAATGCGGGTTTTGTCTACCCCTAGTTCGATTAAGTCGTCAATCAGTGCGCGCGAGTGGCGTAGGGAGTGTTCAAAGGGTTCGACAACTACGATGAGTTCGCTAAACGCAGAGACAATCTTTTGATTGACCGGTCTCAAGCCGCTTCCCAAATCTACAATAACGTATTTTGCCATGTAGCGTAGCCGGTTAAGTAACACTTCGAAGTGTTCGATGCGTGATTGCAAAATTCCATCTTTGGGTTGTGAAGAAGCAATTAGAATATCCAAGCCCGATGGATGCAAAACCAAGCGCTCTTTGACAGCATTGCGGGTGATTTGACCGGCTTGTGGCAGGTTGAGCAGTTCCACCAACCCGTTGGTTTTGGATAAGTTTAGGTCGTAGGCCAAGGTGCCTTGCCCAGGGCAAAATTCCACCAAGATGGTGGACAAGTTGAGACTCTTTTGGATGGAGATGGCTAAATTGGCGGCGACCGTGGTGACGCCTAACCCTCCACGTGCTGCCAAAACACCGATGAGATAGGCGGGCGATTCGCCAGGACCGGTAGGTGGGTTCACTCTGGATTTGGCAGAACGCGCCAATAACGCCTTGACGTGCGCTTGCAATTCGGAAGGGTGCGTGGGCTTGGTTAGGTAGTCATCGGCACCTGCCTCGAACCCGGTGACTTTGTCATCTAGCTGGCTTTTGGCGGTGAACATCAGGATGGGGATGTTGACCGTGAGCTGGTTGGCGCGCAATTGGCGGGCAACTTCGTAGCCGTCCATGCCGGGCATCATAACGTCTAGCAAAACCAAGTCGGGCGGGTTTTCGAAGGCCATCTGTAACCCTTGGGGGCCAGAACTGGCAGCCATGATGCTATACCCTTGCTTTTGCAACATAAGACCGACCAGACGCAGGGTATCTAGGTCGTCATCTATGATGAGAATCTTTTCGGCCATGTTCTCTCCTGGGAGATAGTCTATATCAGTTTAGCATGAAGGAAACGTGGAAGCAAGCCATTGGGCGAGGACGCGATGAACCTGAAACAAAAGTCAGGGTTGATTTTATCTATATCTTCAATACAATGTGAGTAACGTTTTTCCCTAAGATGTTTTGGAGCATGATTCTATCGAAAGACTGCCGCAATCGGTGTCGGTTTTTGCGAAAACATCTTTTGGGTCAGATACTCAATTCGGAGCAATGTTGGAGGCGAGCATGGCATTTCTAGCAGCACTGTTTTTTGGGTTTATCCCGATGTTTTTGTTTGCTTATATTTTGTATTGGTTTGACCACTACGAGAAAGAACCTTTGCCTTTGTTGGTGGGGGTTTTTGCGTGGGGGGCAGTGGTGGCGGCGGGTGGTTCGTATTTACTGAATACTTTGTTTGGGATGAGCGTCTTTACCCTAACCGGCTCTGAGGCTTTGAGCACTCTCACAACCGGTTCGATCAGCGCACCCCTCTTTGAGGAGACCTTGAAAGGCCTGGCGGTGGTGGTGGTCTTCTTGGTCTTTCGGCGTGAGTTAGATTCGATTTTGGATGGTATCGTTTATGCTGGGATTGCCGCGCTGGGCTTTGCGGCCACGGAAAATGTGCTGTATATTTGGCGTGGGTATGCCGATGGTGGCTGGGAAGGGCTCATGGCGCTGGTTGGCATTCGGGTCATTCTGGTCGGTTGGCAACACCCGGTGTACACCTCGTTTATTGGCATGGGATTGGCGATTGCGCGCAACAATCGCTCGTGGTTTGTCAAAATTTTGGCTGTGCTAGGCGGTTGGTTCCTGGCAATGTTTACGCATTCGGTTCACAATACGCTGGCCGCGTTTACTTCGCTCGAAAACCTGACATGCTTTATCGGCCTGTTTCTGGATTGGCTCGGTGTGTTCTTTATGTTTGGGGTGATTATTTGGGCAGGTTGGCTGGAACAGCGCAACATCAAGCAGCATCTCAAAGAAGAAGTGCAGTTAGGGATTATTGAGGTGCGCCATTATCAAACGGCCACTTCTGCTTGGCGCCAAGGATTGGCACGAATTTCTTCTGTGTTCAGGGGCAATTATCTGCCAACCAGCCGGTTTTACCAGGTGATTGGTGAATTGGCGCATAAAAAGCAACAACTTGCTAAGTTAGGAGAAGAAGGCGGCAATAGTGTGATTATTCAGCGCTATCGCGAGGAATTGAAACAGCTTGCTGCGAGAGCACAAACGTAACCGTCGCCACAGTTTGTGGTAAAATGGCCTGCGCAAAACGCCCCCGTAGCTCAGTGGACAGAGCGTTGGCCTCCGGAGCCAAAGAGCGCAGTTCGAGTCTGCGCGGGGGTACTTCGGCGAATCAATAGGGCGAGAACAATTCTCGCCCTATTGTAATTTTAGTTTGACGGCGCTGCCCATGCGCACAGTTTTGCTCTCTCCTTGCGAGCGCAGGGGTAAAATGACGTGAAATTCACTGCCAGGACATTTTTCTTCATCGTACCCAGGGCTTTCGACCCAGATTTTGCCGCCGTGCGCTTCGACGATGCCTCGCGAGAGCGCCAGCCCTAGCCCCACGCCCGAACCTTTGAATTTGGTCTTGCCGGTGGAGTGACGATTGAGCAGTTCGCTCGGTTTGTAGAACTTGGTGAAGATGACTTCTTGATAACTCTTGTCTACCCCTACGCCGGTATCGGCAACCACAATTTCTACGCCGCCTTCTGGTAGGTCACGGTTGTTGGCAGGTACGTGGCGGCCTGTGATGGTGATTTTTCCTCGGTTGGGTGTAAATTTAATAGCGTTGATAATGAGGTGATGGAAGAGTTTGCGTAAGGTGTTCGGGTCTGCCTTAATAGAGGGGAGGGGTGGCAAATCGAGGCTCATTTCTTGTTCGCGCTCGCTGGCATATTTAGAAAGTTCTTGGAATACGGAGCGCACCAATTCGGTCACAAACACATCTTGGCGCTGTAGGTCCAGTGTGCGCGTATCCAATTGCGCGACATCAAACATCGAGTCCATGATTTCGTGCAGGCGCAGCGTGCCTTTGTGAATGCCTTTGACGAAGGGCAAGATGTCATCGCTCAAGGTGGGGTTCTCCAACAGCATTTCGGTATAGCCTTTGATAGAGGTCAGGGGAGTGCGCAATTCGTGTGAGGCAATGCTGATGAAGTTCGACTTGGTCATTTCTAGTTTCGCCAAGTCGTGGTTGGCTTTATCTAAAAATGCGTAGGCTTCGCGTAATTGTGTCGCCAGTTTTTTCTGATTGTCAAAGAGGCGGGCATTTTCCAAGGCCACACCGGTCTGGCTGGCGATGGCTGAAAGTAGGTTTAAGTCTTCGGGTGTGTAGCGGCGGGGTTTGGGGCCAAGCGCCAAGAGACCAATCCATTCTCCCCTGGAAAAGATGGGTGCGTAGGCTTCTAAGCCCAGTTCGCTGAACCATTTTCGTTCTGCCAAGGAGGCGTTGAGGAAATCAGGACTGAAGTCAATATCGTATTGTAGCAGCGGCAAATGTTGTTCGCGAAAGTACGCTGAAATCGGACTATCTTCGGCCAGGACGATGGTGTGCCCCTTTTTGCGGCGGGCAGTGCCTTGTGAAGGGGTTGTGCCACTTTCGGCTTCTGCCGATACGTTGTGGGGCCAGACTTCGCGCAGTCGGAAAATGGTTTGGTTGTGTTCACCGATTTCTGGGTCCACTAAGAAGAGCATCCCTTTTTTGATTTCCAGCGATTCCATGATGAGGCCGACGGCAACCGTGGCTAGGCGTTCTAGGTCGAGGATGTTGCTAATCGAAAGGGCGTATTCGCGCAGTGTTTTCGAGGGGTCGTATGTCTCAATGCGTAACATGCGGTTGACCAGATTGCGCATCAGCCCAAAGATGGGTGCAAAGAGCATGGAGATGATGGCGGCCACGCCTGCCCCAATGAAAATGGTCTGGTATCCTGGCGTATCGCGCAGGAGCGAATCGGCTAACCAGAACATGCCCAGGTATAAAACGATAATCAGCAACGTGGCTAGGATGTAAACAAGCAACTGGCGAATAAAATCTTGCACATCGGGCAAGTGATGGACAAGCACGACATACGACAAGATGATGAGTGCTAGAACGCGTAGATAATCACCTTCAATCCGGCTGAGCTGATAAAACAGGACAATCTCGTTGGCAAAAGATAAAAGGAGCGCTGGAGCCCAGAAAAAGACCAAACTGCGCTGATGAGGTTGTTGCGCCTTTTGCATCGCCTGCAGCAGGTAGATTATGCTCATCAGCATGAACAACAACCAGGTAAAGAAGATGAGCGTGTAATTCTGGTAGGCTAGGACTGCGCTTGCAAGCAGTATGCCACCGATGCCCCACGGCAGATTATCAGATGTAAGGTTTAGCAGTCCTGTGCGCTGGGAGTCGCCTTCGTTACGTTTTCCTTTGGGAGCGATGTAGTAAATTGAGGTGCGCAAGCCCATGAATAGGAAGAACGCCAACAGCACAGCGCCTGATTGGTCGAAGCGCAAGCGGTTGACGAAGTCCATCCAGGTCAGCCAGTTGTGTCTGCCTGCTGCCAGCAAGGTATGCAGGGCTAGTCCCAACAGAGCATAGCCCGTTAGCCAAAAAGCCGGAGAGTTCCAGCCTTTTTGCCGCCGGGCGGCGAGGAGTAGGACAACCAGGTACACACCCCCTAGGATGATTTCTAGGGCCAGCAGAATCCATTCACGCGTGTTTGCGCTCATCGAATTAAGTATACTCGAAATCCACTCACCTTCTTTCCCCCATTCGGTGGCAGATGGTGTATAGTTAACCAGAAAGGACACCACCAATAGGAGCCTGCCATGAAAGATTGCTTGCCCTTTGAGTTTCACGTTTCTCGCAAGGCGCGAGATACTTACTGCTTCGATATGGGCTTATTTGCCACTGATGGGCGTGTGATATTGGCTGATTTTGCTGCTGCACGCCGCTTTGCGGAGCAAATGACCGCTGTGCGCGGTGCACCCGTCCCGGCTAGCCATGTGTATGCAATGGGTTTAATTGATGAGATTTTGCATATTTTGATTCGGCAGTATGAACGCCAAAATCCGGGTGTGATGCAGCGTGCCTTGCAACAAACACGCGAGCGGTTGGGCGCACAGGCCTTTGAGCAGACACAGTTACGTTTTGTGGATGAATTTCCTCCGCTGGCAGTATACCAACAGCGCATGACAGCCGCCGACTACTTAAGCGGCAGCACCGATGGTCGTTCTCATCAACAAGTGACGCTGGAAGAAATGCTCATTCTGAATATCACCAACCAAAATCCGGCGGTGTTGCCGTATAAGGAATTGTTCGATGATGAGCCTCTCCGGCGTGGTACGGTATATGAGGCTCTGGTTGGTCGGCTAGCTGATTTCTTCAATACAGAACCGGCGTTTGGTGGTGCAGGCGCGGGCGAAACTCTGGTTCAGGTCTTGCGCGTGCCGGCATTGGCTCATCCCTATTCGTTAGAGGGGCAACTTCAATTTTTGTTAGAACGTTGGGGTGGTGTATTGGGCGAGGCGTTTATTCAGCGTATTTTACGGGCGATGGATTTTGTTAAAGAGGAGGCCATTCGCGGCAATTTTGCGGGTGGTTTTGCCGGCAATGCTCCTGTGCCGTGCTTTGGTGGCGCTTATGCGGAATACGAGCGTTTTAGCCCAGATAGAGACTGGATGCCGCGCTGTGTGTTGATGGCCAAAAATACCTATGTTTGGCTGGAACAGTTAAGTCGCTGGTATCAGCGCGAGATTCGCACCTTAGATGCAATTCCCGATGAAGAGCTGGATACGTTGGCGGCGCGCGGTATTACCGGGCTATGGTTGATTGGCTTGTGGGAACGCAGCCGCGCCAGCCAGCGAATTAAACAGCGTATGGGTGACCACGACGCAGTGGCTTCAGCGTATTCGCTCTATTCTTACGACATCGCAGCTGACCTGGGCGGCTGGCCGGCGTTAGAAAACTTGCGTTGGCGCGCCTGGCAGCGCGGCATTCGTCTTTCGGCCGATATGGTGCCAAATCACATGGGGATTGACTCGAAGTGGGTGATTGAACACCCCGATTGGTTCTTGTCTTTGCCGTATCCGCCGTATCCTGGGTATACGTTTTACAGCGAGGATTTATCTGATGACCAGCGTGTAGCCATTATTTTGGAAGACCATTACTATAGCCGCTCGGATGCGGCAGTCGTTTTCAAGCGCGTTGATCGTTGGACGGGCGATGTGCGCTATATCTATCATGGTAACGATGGGACTTCCATGCCCTGGAACGATACTGCACAATTGAACTACCTTAAGCCAGAAGTGCGCGAAGCGGTGATTCAGACCATCTTGCATGTGGCTCGTAACTTTCCAATTATCCGCTTTGATGCTGCTATGACGCTGGCCAAAAAACATATTCAACGCTTGTGGTTTCCAGAGCCAGGCTCGGGGGGGGCGATTCCCTCGCGTGCTGAGCATGGCCTGACCCGCGCCGAGTTCGATGCCTTAATGCCCGAGGAGTTCTGGCGCGAGGTGGTAGACCGCGTGGCGGCCGAAGTGCCGGATACACTCTTGTTGGCAGAGGCCTTTTGGTTGATGGAAGGTTACTTTGTGCGCACGCTGGGGATGCACCGTGTTTATAACTCTGCTTTTATGCACATGATGCGCGATGAAGACAATGCCAAATATCGCCAGGTGATGAAAAACACCCTAGAGTTCGACCCGCAAATTATGAAGCGTTATGTCAACTTTATGAACAACCCGGATGAAAAGACGGCAATTGAACAATTTGGCGATGGAGATAAGTATTTTGGTGTGGCGACGATGATGTCCACTTTGCCGGGTCTGCCGATGTTTGGACATGGACAGTTTGAAGGATTCCGAGAGAAGTATGGGATGGAATTTCGTCGCCCCAAATGGGATGAACGGCCTAACGAAGGATTGATTCGCGGCCATGAGTGGCGTATCTTCCCCCTTTTGCACAAACGTTACTTGTTTGCTGAGGTAGACCATTTCTTGCTCTATGATTTCTTCGTAGAGGGCGGATATGTCAACGAGGATGTCTTTGTGCATAGCAATCGCTTCGGCGAGGAGCGCGGCTTGGTGGTTTATCATAATAAGTATGCGCATACGGCCGGTTGGGTGAAGACCTCGGTTGGTTATATGGATAAAGCCAGTGGTCAAATGGTTCAACGCACCCTGGCGGATGGGTTAAATTTGCCTCGTCAAGGCTATGCCATTTTTCGAGATTATGTCAGTCATTTAGAGTACATCCGTTCCTGTGCGGAGATGTGGGAAAAGGGCATGTTCTTCATTTTGGGTGCGTATCAGTGCCATGCCTTTTTAGATTGGCGCTTTGTGAGCGGAGAGAAGTGGCAAAAAGTATATGAAAGCCTGAATGGGGCAGGGGTGGAGTCAATGCAAGCCAAGTTCGATGAGCTGTTCCCACCCATCAAGGAACAACCCCTGCCTGAGAAAAAGAAACGCGTCAGCCGTAAGAAGACGGTGCAAGAAAAACAGTCCACTCCAAAGAAAGAAGTGGTACGCAAGCCGCGCGCCGGCAAAAAATCGGCAGGTGAAGCGCCGGGAACGAAAACAGGATAACAAGGGGATAAAATCTCTCTTATAGGTCGTGCTATAATGCTCAAAATGGAATGTGTTTGAGTTCCAAACCCCTTAAGCAGAAAGGACGGCAGTGATGCCCACAAAACTTTCCTTCAAAACGTTGTTTGGCCCGCTGATGGCACTGGTGATTGTTTTAACCTTGCTATTGGCGAGTGCTACCCCGGCCTTTGCGGAGGACGACCCGCCGAAACCTATCCCTGGTTTGGGAAAAGTGAGCAATGCTGACCTGACCAAAATGTACAAAAAAGTACGCGCTTGGTACGATAGCCAAACGATTGTCATCCGCGAATCGTATGAATTGGCCGATCAATTTCAGACGGTGATTGATTTTTACAAAAAGAAGAACCGCGATGTGACCGGTTTGGAAGTGGCCTTGGTCAAATTTAGAGGCGAAATTACCAAGGCGGAAGCAGCGCGCGTTTATACCAACAGCCTGTTTACCCGCAACGCGGGCTTTAATGGCTTCTTCGTTGTGCTAGACCGTCAACTTGCTGCGCAAACTATTTTGGAGGCCCGAACCAGTCTGAAAGGCACGCACATGGACTTGGAGCAAGCCATCCAAACCCTGAAGCGGGATTACAATGCCTGGCGACGCTGGATGTTGGGTTACGAGAATTAGTCATTGGTGCGGTCAGCGGTGTCGAAAGCCCCCCTTCTGTTTTTTTTGATTGTCCTGGTTGCTTTGCTGGCTCTCACTGCTTGCGGAGCGGATGCAGATGTGCGTCAAGCGCAACCTACCAACACCCTGCCTCCGCCACAGGTGCGGGTGGGCTTGTTGCCGACCTTTACGCCTCAGCCGGTGACGCCTACACCCTCGCCTGATGTCACTGTTACCCTCACTGCTGCGCCGCAAGTACAGGCTTGGCCAACGCTTGATGAGGAGCAATATCTGCTAACTCTTATAGACAGCATGATTGAAAAAATTGAGCGACGATTGAATAACACTAACACCGATATTCGACCTTAAAAAATCTTTTCGCCTCTTGACAGGTTTGTTGTTCGGCGTAAAATCGGGCGCAATGTCTACACAACATGGCGTCTGCATCAAAACCGGTGACCTGTTTTTGGTAGATTGTTTTTTTGTTTTTGCAAGAAAAAGAGTCGCATTTTGCGGCTCTTTTTTTATGTGTGTGATTGCCAAACAACACACCCAATCCACTTTTTAGGAGGAAGAGATGTCTAAACAAACCGAAAAACGCCCGAAACTTATGGGCTACCTGCCCAACGACGTGCCGCCACTTGGGCAAATCATCTTGCTAGGCTTTCAACACGCGCTAACGATGTTCCCGGCAACGGTGCTGGTGGCGCTGCTGGTCGGCTTTCATACCAGCACGGTGTTGCTGGCTTCTGGGCTGGCGACCCTTGCTGCTTTGCTCGGTTCTCGTTACGGCATAGGCAAGTTTATCCCACTCTATTATGGTTCATCGTTCAGTTACATTGCTGCCATCTTGGCCGTCACGAACGCTTCGTTTGGGCAGCCGGTGAGTGATGAACTGATTCGTGTGGCTCAGGCGGGTATTGTGGTAACAGGTGTCATCAATATTTTGGTGGGTTTACTCATCCGTTTTTCGGGTGGCAAGCAAATGCTTGATAAATTTTTGCCCCCGATTGTCACCGGTTCGGTCGCGGCGGTTATTGGGCTTGCACTGGGTAAGGCGGCACTGGATATGGCTTCGGGCGTGGCCGGCGGAGTGGCCGGTGGCGACCTGAAATGGTGGGGTGTGGCGCTGACCACCTTGTTCGCCACAATCGTCTTTTCGGTTTACTTGCAAGGGAAAGGTTTCATTGGGATGTTACCCATTCTGCTTGGGGCGATTGTTGGCTATATTGTGGCCGCCCTTTTGGGAATGGTAGATTACTCGACCATTACTCAGGCGCAGCTTATCACTGCTCCGCATATCACTCTGCCGAGTTTTACTTCTGCATTGAGTGCCACAGCCATCGTCAGTATTTCGGTTATGGCCATTGCCACCATTCCCGAGAGCACAGCGCACTTGTATCAAATTAGCCTGTATGTAGACCATCTGGCCGAGGAATTGAAACAACCGAAGTATGGACTCAGTCAGTATGTGGGGCTGAATCTTGTACTGGATGGGATTGGTGATGTGATTAATGGCCTATTAGGCGGTGCTGCCGGCACCAATTATGGTGAGAACAACTCACTGATGGTCATCACACGCAACTATAGTGGTGTTTCGCTGATTGCCGCTGCGGTGATTGCGATTTTGATGTCGTTTAGTGGGCATTTGGCAGGGGTTGTCCAATCTGTGCCGACGGCGGTCAGTGGTGGGTTGGCGATTTACCTGTTTGGGGTGATTGGTATGCAAGGGATTGCGCTGCTCATTTCTGAAAAGGTAGATTTCTTCGACCCGAAAAACTTGGCAATCGGCTCGGTGGTGATGGTGGTAGGGATTGGTGGCCATATTGGTTTTCCGGGTGGCTTTCTGCCCTTGCCGCTGTTGCAAAATATCTTCCCTAATGGTTGGCCTGCCATTGCAACCGGTGCGGTGATGGGCATTTTGCTTAATCTGGTCTTTCAGGTTTTTCGTCCAAACGGGAAATAACTTGAGTTTAGAGTTCAAACAAAACCTTGTGGACACGGAAAACACAGATTACACGGATTTTTCCTGGTTTTTCCGCGTAAATCTGCGTTTGCCGTGGAATCCGTGTCCAGATTTTGGTTTTTTGAAGCGCTTATTGAGCCAAGTTTTCTGATTTGTCGGGCTCGTAACAGCGAACTCGAAGGTCAAGTAAATAAAATAAGTTGAGTATGAAAAGAGACGTCCCGAGAAGTGAACCTCTTGCGGGACGTCTTTGGTTTTCCAGGCGCGATTAGCTGGTCATTCAAGATAATCTGGCGAGAGTTCTGGCGCATGGTTAACGTTTGGCAGATGGGTGGTAGCAACTGGCGGTTATAATCGGGGGATATTTCACACGAAGGATACCTATTATGAAAAAATATTGGCCTACTGTGCGCGATTTCGCGCTAATTCTTGCTGGCACCCTGACCCAAGCAGTTGCTCTGCGCATTTTTTTCGTCCCGGCCAATCTGGCCTCGGGCGGTGTGAGTGGTATTTCGCAACTGATTCATTACTTCACCGGCTGGCCGATTGGTCTGATGGTCTTCATCGGGAATATTCCGCTTTTTCTGCTCGGGTGGCGTTTTTTGGGTGGCCCCAGTTTTGTTTTACGTACCGCCTTTGCCATTGCCACGTACTCTTTCTTTGCGGATGCACTCCTGTGGCTGCCGTTTTTTCCTCGCGCTGGCATTACGGATGATATTGTGCTGAACTCGCTGTATGGCGCCGTTGTGGCTGGCTTTGGGTATGGTTTGGTGTATCGCGGGCGTGGTACGAGTGGTGGCAGCGATATTTTGGCGCGTATTCTGGTGCATTACCGGGGCATTTCGATGACTCAAAGCTACTTAATGACAGATACTCTGGTGATTCTTGGAGCCGGCTTCATTTTTGGTTGGAAAGAAGCACTGTATGCCGTTATTACCTTGTATGTCAGCGGTCTTGTGGTAGATACTACCATGGAAGGCGGTGGCACAGTGCGCACTGCGCTGATTATCACTTCCAAACCTGATGAAGTGACGCAGAAGATTCTGGGGGAGATGGAGCGTGGCGTCACCCGTATCAGCGCAACAGGCGCCTATACGGGGCATGAGCGTACAGTTTTATATGTGGTGCTTTCTCGCTCCGAGGTGCAGATTTTGAAAGATATTGTCCATGCGATAGATGAGCGCGCCTTTATGGTGGTTGGCGCAGCACATGAAGCGTTGGGCGAAGGGTTTCAACCGTTCCGCACACAATAATCAGGCGGGTTTGGTGTTTTCCGGCAGGGCTTGCAGGTAAGCAGCGAACACCGGGCTAAAAATTTGCGGCACCTGGCCTTCTACCGAGGTAAGCAGTTTTTTGAGACGCAACGTCTTGATTAACGGCGATGCATCGGCCATGTTCCCTTTGGCAAATTCTAGGATGCCAACCTGTTCATCTGGTTCCAGGCTGGCTAGTAATTTACGGCATTCTTCTTTCACGTTCTCCTCTTTGATGAGCCAGCGCGGGTCGAAGCGATAAGGGACACCCTCTACGGTGCGGCGGAGATTGGTAAAAATTGCCAAAACAGTGCCCGGATGCCCGCCACTGATTTCATAGATTTTGTCGCGTATGGCTTCAGTGAGAGGGTATCCGAATCGTGCTTCTAACTGCTGGAGCATGGCATGCACATCTTGCCTGGCGTAGGGGCCAATGGGAATTGGATTGCGCGAGAGTAGCTCATAAAACCCTTCGTGTTCCATCAAGTTGGGGCGCAAATAGGCTGGCGCGTTGCGCACGAGCAGGGCGTAACATAGGCGGTTTTTGTTGGCATCGCGAATGCCGCGCAGATGGGCAAATACTTTCGTCGGCAAACGCCGATAGGCTTCATCGAATTCATCCATCAAAAAGCAAATTGCCAAATCTTCATCTACCACCATCAAGTTGGTGATGACCAGTTCCAAAAAACGCAGGGCTTTGAGGGTGTTGCCAGGATGGTCTAGCACTGGCATGAGGAAGGTTTGCAAGAAGCTCGCTGATTTTTTCTCGATTTCTGGAATGCCGCACTGACCGGAGACTTGAACGATGTTAAACAGCATCAGTTCATAAAATTCCCATTCGGAAAAGTCACTCAGTCGGTTCATATCGAGGCGAATGATGAGTGTGTGTGCGGCGCGTTCTCCGAGGTAGTGTTGTTGTACATCGGTTCGCACCAGGTGGTCGAGCAGACGGGTTTTACCCATGCTGCCGGCGCCAATCAGATAACAAGAGTCGGCGCTTTTAATGCATTCGAAAAGGGGCTTGAGGACTTCCTGGCGGTAGGTAATGTCATGCTCCTTGCCAAGTTCTCGCATGATGCTGGTTTTTCGGGGGTCAGTGTTGGTCATGGGATACCTCGCTATTGAAGAAATGGTAACCAATGGGCCGGTGGCCAGGCATCGTCCCAGTGGTCAAGGCGGTGACAGAGAATGCTTGCCAGCATAAATGCACGTTGCTGACAGGGTTTGCGAGAGGTGCTGGTAGAGAGAGTGGCGCGGAATAACGTGTTGAAAAGTAATCCAAGCAGGTATTGTCGTGCATCACGTATGCCTGTGATGCTCCGTGCTAGAGAACGTAAGTGAGAGATGATGGACATTGCCTTTTTTGTTTCGCTTTGTGCTCCAATTTCCTCCGTCAATTCCAGATTTTTGATTTCGCGCGGCAAGCAAGCCGTGATGCAAATGGATAAAAATGCCGGAAAACTCTCTGGCGTGCAGGGCAGGCGGTTGATGATGTCCGATTCGAGTTCGATGAAATCTTGCAAGATGTGTCCTTGGCCGGTGCGTTCAAAATCAATCACCCACAGGTTGCCATCTTCATCGGTTAGGATGTTATCGCCATGTAAGTCACCGTGTGTAATGGCCAGCTTGGTATGCTCTGTCATGCTCACATCGCGTTGTCCGAAAATGTTGTGTTTCATCCATTCGATGGGTTCGGGGGCTTGCACTTGTGCCCAAAGTTCTGTCCCCATGATTTCTTCGGGATGTGAATCGGTGAAATTTTTAATTCGTTCGACCCATTCTTTATCCCAGGTACGGCAATATAGTTCAAACAGTGACAGGTTGTTGGCTTCAACAGCCCGCCGATAGTGTGGCTGCCAGGTCTCTTCAAAGAAATTGCTCAGGCTGCGTTTAATTTTGTGCGTCGAATGGCTTTGAAAAAAGTTGGAGAAGTTTTGTCCGATGTCGCCAACATACGAAAGTTTGATGCCTCCAATATCCCATCCCAAAACGTATCCGCGCAACACCGGCACATAGTTACCGCGGAGTTTTCCATCAATGAATTGATGGAAGTTCTCTAATTCGTGCGTGATTTTTGTTTGGCGCGCTAGTTTCACGATGACCGGTTGCCGGTCGTCTTCGTACACTTTTAGGATGACAGAGCGTGGGCGCGGGACGGCCGATAAATCGGATGCAATATGGGTGGTGCCAATTTTTTCTAGCCGTAGGTAACGGGCTTGGGGGAACAACCTAAGCAAACAGTCTGCTATCTGGTCATCAAAATAAGCAGCGGAGTGCAACAATAAATTTTTGCGGAGATTGTCCATGAGTTCTACCGGTTCGATGACCAGGCCGTTCTTGGCAGCGCACAGTTTGCATGCTTCTCTTTCGAGTTTTTCTTTGAACACACGAGGACCTTCGCTTTTCCCAATGAACCCGGCGGCGCCTTCTTCTGTAGCGCGACGCGAATCGGCCAAGTTACCGTAGCCGCTCATTAGAATCGAAACCGCTGGCCGTAATTGCGAGATGAGCGCCAGGCCGCTTTTGTCTTCATCATCTACGTCATCCAGTAGCCGCATATCTACCAGTGCCAGGTGACAGCGGTATTGTTCGGCTTTTTGGCGGGCATCTTTTAGCAAGGTTTGTCCCGTGCCTTGGGCCACTACCGGAAAGTATCCCCAATGGATAAGCAAATCTCGATACATGTTTCGACTGGTTTCGTTGTTTTCGACAATCAAAACACGGGGTTTGTCTTTAGGAATAGGACGGGTGAAGGATTCATCCAGTTGTGACGAGTTCATTGGATGTTTCTTCCTGGGTAGGTACTTTATAAATAGGCAGTTTAATCGAGAAAGTGGCACCTTTTTGAGTGCCGGGTGGCAGTAGCCGGATACGTCCGTTCATCTCCTCAACCAATTGACGGGTGATGAGTAGACCGTTGCCGCCACCCCCTTTGGTGGTGACGTTGGTTTGAAAGAGAAGAGGGCGAATTTTATCTGGTATCCCGGGGCCGAAATCTTGGATTTGGATTTCGACCGTGTTTTCGTCCAGTACTTGTGTTCGAAGAATGATTTGTTTGTTATCGCAGTCGCGCATTGCGCGTTCGGCATTGCGAATGAGATGCCGCAAAATGCGCTCAAAGTATAAGGGATTGGCTTGGACCAAAACACCGGCTGCATTGCAGGAAAATTGAAGGGAAATTTCTTTTTGCTTACAGATGCGGTCGGCAAATTTTTGTAATGCGGTATCCAACGCCAATAAGGTGCGTCCTTGGTCACTGCGCGGACTGGCAAGCAGTAAGGTTTGTGCACTTTGTTCAATGTCTCTGGCGTATTTCTGAATTTCTGGGTGATTTGTGGCGTGTTCCTGAATAAGATAAGCCCAACCCTGAATGTTGCCGGCTTGTTCGTTGATTTCGTGTGCCATATCCGAAGCCCAGGCATTGTAAGCGGCGATGGTTTTGTTGAAACTGATTTCCTGTTCTTGTTTGAACCGCTCAAACCCCAGGCTCAATTGTTGGGCAACGGTTTTGACGAGTGCTTCGTCATCTGTATCGAAGCCAGCGAGTTCACGCCGTTCGAGTGCTAATACCCCTAAGAGTTGATGGTTTGTGCTGACCAAACTAGCGCATAATTCAGATTGTGTTTCTAGAATCAGCCCTAGGTATTCAGGTCGTTCATGCACGTTCGGAACGTTGAGCGTTTCAATTTGCCCACTGTGTAAGGTTTTGCGCGCCACTGCACAGGCAATGGAATGTCCAGCAAGGGGAAAAGTTTGTACCCGACGATATTTCGGGTTGGTGATTTTGTAAAATTCCAATGCGCCAGGCGCAAATTTGAGCGCTTGCTCTTCTTCATCATAACTCAAGATGCACAGAGTAGTTTCGTGAAAGAAACGATGTAAGCGTTCCTGTACGTTTTGAAGCATTTCATCGAGGCTGACTGCGGCATTGATGGCCTCTGCAGTTTGTAACGCGGCATCGAGTCGCCGACGATGTTTCTGCTCATCCATGCGGCGCGTGTTGGCAATGGCAAAGGCGGCCAGGCTGGCAAACGATTGGGCGTGTTGAATATCGCGTTCTGAAAAACGGCGTGGCTCACGAAAGTTCAAGTAAAACACCCCCAAGGGCGCACCCGAAAAGGCATCGCGAATGCTCATCCCAATCATCGCTCGCACCTTTTCGCGCTGGATAAAAGAATGTTCTCCAATGCGCTTGCGGCCCAGGCGGGCGTGTGGTGCATAAACATCCTCAAAGTATAGGCAGTTTTTGCTCAGGATGTGCATGGTGATGCCGCCGCGTCTTGGGTGATGTTTGATGAGCGTATCCATGCTCAAAAGAAGTTCTCCGGCGTAACTGATGTTTTCGACATCGAAAGCCAGCGGTTGAGAATGCTCGATAAAAGGGTAAATAATGCACCAATCGGCTTCACTTAAACCTAAGGCTGCATTGCAGATAAGAGAAAGCGTATCTTTTAGATTTTCTCGCCCAGAACGGCTCATGATTTCCTGGTTTGCATTCAGCAGGTTTTCGCTTTTTTCTCGTTCGCGCAACGTTTCCCAAATCAGGCCGGCATAGTTCAAGACGGTTTGTAGGCGATTTAAGTCGCGTTCTAGAATTGGCTTGCGGTTGTGTTTGTTGTCCACCAGCACAACCCCTTCCACTTTGCCTTTGCTGGTAAAGAGGGGCAAAACAGCGCAAGCAGTGGGGGTAATCTTGGCGGTGAGTTCTGGCGGTAATTGTGTGCGTGCTTGCACAGAATCGAGCTGCAATATGTTTCCGCTTTGCATGACGTGCGCAAAAGCATCCTGTCGGTTTTTGAGCGGAATTTCAATCGTTTGTACTAGCGTATCGAAATCGGTCAGTTTGAGACGACGCGTCCGTAAATCGCTCAGAAAATTGCTGAAGGTATAGTTTTGCTGTTCATCATGTTCCCAATCGCGCTGCGCTTTTTCTTTATCGTCGGTACCAATGCCTGCTTGACCGATGAGTGACGTTCGTTCGACCAGCAGGAACAGCATGGCGCGATTGAACCCTACCCCAAACCTGGCGGTTGCCAGGGTGAGAGCGGTTTTCCACAAATTTCCTTCATTTTCACGAGCGACTTGCAACATCTCGAACCCTGCTCGGCTCAACACATCCAGCCGTTCCATTTCACGGCGTTCGCGTTCGGCGCTGCGGCAGTTTTGAATGGCCCCGGCTACCTGGTCGGCTATCAGGGTGAGGAAATGTAAATCGCGCTTGGTAAATAGTCGTTTTTGCCGAAAGGATTGCAGAATCAAGCCACCGATTAATTTTCCATTGACTCGTAGGGGAATGCCCATCCAAGAAGCAGGTAGTTCACCGAGCAAGCGTATTCGGTGATGGCGAGCGAAGTCTGTTATGTTCTCTGAAAGAAGCAAAGGTTCTCCGTGTGCTAAAAACCATGTTTCCAGTCTATTTGCGCGCAGCCCTCGCGGCGATGTACATTTTTTGCCTTTTCGGTATTTCAAACGTACTTGAGGGGTACCATGCTCTTCTTCGATGAGGAGCGCAGTGAAATTTTCAATGTGAAAGAAAACGCTGCCAATTCTGTCGCGCACATCTTCTAGGATTTGTTCTACTGTACGATGGGTTGCTTCTGCATTGATTTCTTGCCCAATCCGATTGGCGGCAGTGTGTTCTCGGCTGTTCTTTTTTTCTTGACTGTAAAGTGCGGCATGTTCCAACGCCAGAGAAACTTGCCGTGCGTAAAACTCTAACCAGCCGCGTTCGTGTTCGCTCAGAAATTTGTTGGTGTTTCCATAGTCAAGCATTAAAACGCCCAACAAACGTTCTCCGCTAAACAGGGGCAAGAGCGTTACTTCGCCGAGGGGTGGCTGATACCCATGAGCGCGCATAGAGGCTGCAACGCACTCTAGCTCGGCTTCGCGCAAGGAGAGGGAAAATCTTCCTGGTTGGAGTAAATCGAGGTCAATCCATTCGCCAAGCGGAAACAACCGGCTCCCAAAATCTGGAATGCGCCCTTCCCCGGCGCAGCGAATCCCAAGCAGCAACCCTTGTTGATTGGCCTCACGTCCGGTTGGAACCCAAAACAGGTGGGCACGTGCAAATCCAAGTTTGAGCGAGCGTTGCACGATTTCGCGCGCCGCGGCATGAAATTCCTGCTCACGGATGGAGGCTTCCATCATTTCGCTGAAGATTTTCTGCCACTTATGTTCGCGTTGTTCTTTGCGCCATTGTCGCAAGGCGCGAAAGACAAACAAGATTTCACGATTATTGGCGGTTTTAGGCAGATAGCGAAATGCCCCGGCTTCATAAGCGCGCAGGCCGCTTTCAGGGTCGTCATAGCCGGTAAACAGGATGCCGTCGGAATTAGGGCTGATAGCGCGCAGTTCCTCAAAAACTTGGATGCCATCTTTGCCCGCTCCTAGGCGCTGGTCAATCAACAAGACTTCATAGGGTTTCCCCCGCCGAACTGCTTGCGTTACTTTTTCAATAGCATCTTCGGCGCAGGTGACAATTTCAGAATAGGTTTCGGCCTCCTCTTGCAGGATGAGTTGAAGTGTCTCGGCGTATAAAGGGTTATCATCCAAAATCAAGACACGGCACATCGCTTTGCTCACAGTTGGTATGGAAGTTCAAGTGCAAAGGAGGTTCCGCCCAAAATATAGCTTTCGGCAACATAGAGCCGGCCGCCCATCTCCTCCACTAGGCTGCGAGAGATGTACAGACCGATTCCGCTGCCATCGCGGCGGGTGGAGTAACCGGCCTCGAAGATTTTTTCCCATAGCCTTGCGTGAATGCCGGGGCCATTGTCTTCAACCAAAATGCGGAAATACCCAGTTTCAGATGGGTTGATTTGTTCATCAAATCGCACTTGCACCCAGCCGCTGATGCCAGGACGCGTTTCTTTAATTTGCTGGATGGCGTTTAGCAGCAAGTTGAGCAAAATTTGTTCCAACGCTGCCGCCTGCCCACGAATGACCAGCATCCGTTTAGGAGGCTGAAAATCAAAACGCACTTGTGATTGATTTTCGCTTTCCCGTAGCAGATAGATGGTTTCTTCAATGATTTCATCTAAGCGCAAGACCTCGTTTTTGCCTTTCGAGGTGATGCGAGTGAACATGCGCGTGGTGTTGATGATGCGTTGAATAATTTGGCGACTATCGTCAAAGGCAGTCTGTAACAAGGCTTCGCGATGTGCTTTGATTTGCTCCGGTCGCGCATCTTGTTCCAATTTTGCCAGCCTGGTTTGCAAAGTATCAAGTCGTGCTGCCAGAGGACCAAGCAAATTGTTGATTTCGTGCGTCATGGCGCGTGTCAGGTGTCCAATTAAGGCTGTACGTTGAATCATCATGGCCTTTTGTTGGAAAGTTTGTTGTTCCAGAACGGCACTGATAGATTGGGCAATTGCTTCGGCATACAGGCGGTGTTCTTTTGTGATCGGACGGGGCCGCTCTCCAAATAGAAACAACGCAAATTGGGCTTGCAGGGTGCTCCGCACGGGAACGCCGATGCAACTTGCCAGGGCAGGCATCCATTCAAGCAGATAGCGAAATCGGTCGCGGTCACGTGCTTCAATACTAGGCATGAGCAGGGTGATTCCATCTTCGGCCACATCACGCACGGGGCTATAGATCAGCGCTGGCAGGGCGTTTTTTTCTAGGAACCCGTCTCCTGAACGATCGTAGAGGGTGACGGCGCGGTGCGTTGGGTCAAACGTGAACAAAATCGCCTGGTCAAATCCTAATTCACGCCGCGCTTGTCGTAACAGGCGGTGAATCGCACTGTGTGTGTGATTGCTGATTTGAGAGGCGGTTGTGAGCTCTCGTGGCCGATTTTGCTCTGATTCCACCGGCAGCCCAGGGGCTTGGTGGCTGCTATTTTTGAGCATATCAATCAGGTCTTCGGGTAGGAGTGGCTTAGGATACAATGCGATGCCCCGTTCACGTAGTGTATCTAATACGCTTGCTAGACTCTCTTGGCGTGCCCAGTCTGTTGCGATGACCACACGAACATTTGGCCATCTCTCCAAAATGTGCGTTGCCAATTGCGTGCCACTCATGCCAGGCAGGCCGACATCAATCAGAACCAAGTGTGGCGGGGAGATTTCTAACATCTGCAGGGCCTGTTCGGCACTGGTCGCAGTCTCCACACGTTGACCAACGTGCATCAGCCAATTTGCCACCGCTTTTTGTTGCTCTGGTTCGTCTTCTACCAGCAGAATGTGTTGAGGTGGCAAACCCGAGCGCAAAAACTCTTCTAACTGTGTCCCCTTCTCTTTGCGCAAGGCATCAGCGACCAGTACGCAGCTCATTGCCCCTGAGGTGGGTGACGAAGAAAGTGGCGGAAGCCCTAAACTCAACCGACGTGTTTCGCAGTTCAATTCTCGAATGCGTACCCGTACACGGTCGCCTGGCCAGAAGAGTTCAATCGGCGAGGTGGTAACCCAGGCCGGCAATTGTGATTTGTGAAGCAGACCCGTCAGGCCAGAAGTCAGCTCAATGAATGCCCCATAGGCTACCACACCGGTCACAATTCCTTCATAAACCTGGTTGAGATCCAGCGTCTCAGAAAGGTCTTCCCAGGGGTCATTTTCGACTAAGCGCAGGCTGTATTCCAGATGATGTCCTGTTTTTGCTGCGAGTGGAGCAGCCCATCCACTCCATCCCAGCGGATACAATGTGCGCCAGTGTTGGCGCTTATGTTCATCCCACGAAATTTCACGCACCCGCACAAGCCCCTGGCGGTGATCATCTGTCTCAACGAAGAGACCTAGTGGTAAATGTTTGATGACCTGGATATGGATGCGCTTGGTTGAGTGAAATGTCGAGTTCATTTTTCAAGCGGTTCCAGGAAGGTCACACCGGGTAAGCCGGGCTCATGCGGATAGGGCAAGCGAAAGACGGCACAGGTTTCATTCAAATCTGCCAAATTGCTTAGGCTTGCCAGGTGAGCCGGGTGAAAGGGGGTGGAGGTGAGTTCTAATTGACGGATGCGCGTTTTCCACTCCTGCCTGTTTGTGGAATTGGCTGGATAGACAATCAAAAAACCTGGTGAGAGCAAGTCAGCAGTTTCACGGGTGAGCGCTGCGCCAATCGGTCGTGCCAGGGCATGCGTGACCCCTGCCGGACACAGCAAATGAACTTGTAGGAGATAATACCGCTTCCAGGGATTCAGTCGCCGCTCAATAAACGCTTCGACCCACTTTTCAAATGGCTGTATCGGGTGCAGGTTTGAAATTTCCTGAACAGGCGCTGCAGCGACGCTTTTCATATCCCACAGCAGTTGGCGTTCGTCGGCTTCTAAGATACCGGGTTGCAGTGTGATGTTCAGCAGCGCCGGATGTGGGTAGCCGGCCATTGCCCGCCAGATTTGCTCATCAGCCCGTTCTGTGGATTGCCAGAAACCGGTAACGTATGCTAGGTTCTTCTGCGTGCGAATTTGACTCTCAAAGCGCAGGAGGCGTGCAATGCTCTGCACGCTCTCACAGGCCAGGAATAACGCTTGTCCCGTTAATCGCTCGAACATTTCGCGCGTGCTTGCCGGCGAGAGTTTGTAATCGTAAGGGAAAGTAGAGGTAACTTCGCGGCAGTATTCCAGCGCTTTCTGGTAGGTCTGACTTTCGGTAGCGGCTTGTACTTTGCCAACCAGCGCTAAAAGCAAACCCTCCCCAGGCACTTGATGACAGCGCAACGCCAGGGCGCGTTCCCCCGAGGCAGGTTCCCGAAGTGGGTCACCGTGAAATTGCGATTCGATGAATAATTTTTGTCGATCCAAGGCTTCTGAAAGCAGGGCGGCTGCATTGAAGCCCCAGCGCAACTTTTGTCGCATCTCGAGCGGCAAGATGGATACCTGGCAGGCAAAACTCCCTGACCAGCCGGTTGGCGTCGGTGTGAGTTCGACCCAAGGATTGAGCGCTTCCATGGTGAAATGCCGTAGGCTATCGTTTTTTCTTGGGGATGAGTAGTTCAATGAACTCGTCGTTTGATTCTTTGGGCGGCGCGCTTTTGACTTCCGAGCCAGGTGCTCCCTCTTGGGCTTCGTCTCTGATGCGTGGCATTTCTGATAGGATTTTTTCGACCAGGTTTTTTAAATCGTCAATGTTGCGCGGGGTGCCCGGCATGGCTTGCGCTTGCATAAGCATTTTCAACGCTTCGATGCGGGCCTCAATGATTTTAAGATTTTCCTGATGACTGAAACGCGGCAACTGACGCATTTGCTCTAACTCAACAGCCAGTTTTTCGGCTGCTAACAAAATCTCGCGGCGTGCTTTTTCGTTATCGGCTTGCTGCCTGGTCACAGTGCCTTGCTCGGCGGTGAGCAGGTGTTGCTTGTGGGTGATTTGCGCTCTTTGTTCGATTTGTTTCAATTCCCGTTTCCCAGCCCGCAGTTGTACTGCTTCTTGTTCGCGCAAATCGAGCAGCCGCCAATCTCCTTGCCGGTCTAAAACATGGACGTTATGCAAGCTAAATGCACGGCAGGCCTCACTGGTGGCTACCTGAAGTTTGACGTTTTGCGAAATCTCATCGTCAGAAATAATCTTTAGGTCGCTGCCACCGGTTTCTTCCTCTACCCGTTCGCCGATTAATTCATCATGCTTATGGTTACGAATCACTTGTCGCAACGCGGCTTCACACGCCTTAAACAAAGCATCCAAAGGGTTGCGCACATTTTGAACGGCCAGAGAATCATGGACCCTGTAGGTAATTCCACAGGTCAGCGCAATGTTGGCGCCATCCTGGCTGAGCGCCTTCACCTCAGGCAAAACGGTATATCGCTCCTGGCGGTCCACGTAGTAAATTTTGTAGCGCCCTGGCGCTAGGCGAATGTAGCCCCCCTTAGCGATGAGTCGTTCTCCATCTGATGAGACGACAATTGCATCCAGGTTGGGAAAAGCCGGAACATAACCTGCTCCTAGAAAGTTAACGTCAAGCGGATAGGGCCCACTGACTACTTCATGTTCTGCAAATTGAGGGGGTAACAAGCGTTGATGTCGTCCCCTGAACTCGGTCCACATCTTGAGCAGATTGAGTTCAAATTCATCGTCACTTGGTTGGGGCAAAGGATGGCTCATGGTTTGACTCCCCGAGAACGTTTGGTCTTTTTGTTCTGTGAAACGTTGTACTATACGTGTAACAATACTAGTGTATATCGAATTATGGCAAAATACAACCGTTTGTTTGATTCTGATGACCGACTTTCCATAGAATTTTGTTAACCTTGTTGAGGAGTTGTATATTTTTGTAGCGGTAAGGTTGTTATAATACCTTGCATGGAGGAACAGATGATGAAACTTACCCCCGGCTCTCTTGCTCCTGATTTCGCACTTCCCGATGAAACCGGCACGGTACGTCGCTTGGCCGATTTTCGCGGTCAGACCTTGGTCCTGTACTTCTATCCAAAAGATGATACGCCCGGCTGTACAACCGAAGCCTGTAACTTTCGTGATGACTACTCGGCTTATCAAGAAGCCGGGGTGACGATTTTAGGTGTTAGCCCCGATTCGCCTCAATCGCATGCTAAGTTCAAGCAAAAATTCCAGTTGCCGTTTTCTCTTTTGGCCGATGAAAGCCACCAGGTTTGTCAAGACTATGGGGTGTGGGGGCCGAAGAAATTTATGGGCAAAGAGTACATGGGTGTTTTGCGCACCACATTTGTGATTGACCCTGATGGAAAAATTAAAAAAGTGTTTGAGAACGTTAAGCCCGCCGAACATAGTGCCGAAGTGTTAGCCGCTGTGAGGGAGTAGCCGTCGCGCATGGATGACCGTGAACTGATTCGGGCGCGCTGGGCAACCTTTGCGGCGCTCGTGCTGGTGCTTGGTTCTTATCTTTACATGCAGGCCTCATGGGCGCTGTGGTTTTCGATTCTCATCACCTTCTTGACCGCCGGCCTGCTTACGGCTGTTTTGGAATTCTGGTTGCGGCTGTCTTTGCGTCGTGCTGCTTTGCAGGGGCACAATGAAGAAGTTCGCCAGCAATTACAAGCCCTGCTGGCTTTGCAGCACAAATTCTTAGAAGCCCATTCTGAAAAAGACATCCTAGAAGCCGCTCTGGAAAATGGTCAACTCATCTTGCGGGCTGTGGGGTCTTCCTTCATTCCGCTGGATGAATGGCGGCAATCACTCCCAGCGCTTATTCAGGGGCAGGTGCCTGCAACCGCTTTGCAAACTTGGTCAGCACGGCTCACCAGCCCCGAAACACGCCAGGCATGCAAAAATTGCACCTCGAAGCACGGTGAACGAGGCTGTCCTTTAATACCGCCTGAGGCTCCCTTTGCGGCTTATGTGGAGTGTTTTATGCTTGAGAACGCCGGTCGTGAGGTGGGCGTGCTGAACTTCTACTTTGATGAAACGCCTACGATACGGACCGAAACACGTCAATATATCGAAGAAATTTTACGGTTGACTGGTCAAGCACTAGCGAGTTTACAAAAACGAAACCAAGAAATTGGTGCGCTACTCTATTTACAAACGTCTGCTACGCCACGCTCTGACTTACCTGCCTTGCTCAAGAGCTTGCTTGAAAATATTCGGCAGACACTGGCTGTAGATTTCGCTTTGCTCTACATTCCTGCCGGCCTGCCTGGGCAGATTCAAACCAGCCCACAAGTGTTCGCTTGCGCTCAAGCCGATACCCCTCATGCGTCCACTTTGCCGGATGAACTTTTTTTGGAAGGCATTTGGAAGAGCGTTCTTTCCAGCGGCAATAGCCTATCACTCGAAAATGTGACGCTCAACAAACGCGACACTTGGCGTGTCTTGCACGCGGTACCACTCATCTGGCAAGACCATGGACCGGAGGGGGTCTTACTGCTCGGCTCACACACCGCTCAATCGTTTGCGCAGCGGCATCAGGCCTTGCTCGAAACCCTGGCCGGGCAGGCTGCCCTGCTCATTCAAAATTCTCGTTTGATGGTTCAGTTAGAATATCAGGCTGTGGTGGATGAACGCGCCCGTCTGGCGCGCGAAATTCATGATGGCTTGGCGCAAACCTTGGCTTTTCTTAAAATCCAGGCAGCACAAATGCAAAACTACCTCTCTCGTGGTGAGACCGAACGACTGACGCGTACACTTCAAGCGAGCTACCGCACGCTCTCTGATGCTTACATTGATGCTCGCCAAGCCATTGAAAACTTGCGGCGTGCTCCTTCGGTTAGCCTAGCCGATTGGGTGCGGCAAGTGGCGTCCGATTACGAGCAGGCTACCGGGCAGAGCGTGAGCCTAGACTCATTCAACATCTCCGTTGAATACCCTCCAAATGTCCAGGCGCAGTTAATCCGCATTATTCAAGAAGCACTCAGCAACGTGCGCAAACATGCCGAGGCGACACATGTTTCTATTCGTGGTTTTCAGTCGGTAGATGGTGTGACCATTGAAGTCTGTGATGATGGGAAAGGGTTTGCTCCTGAGCAAGTAGACGACCATCTACGCTTTGGTTTACGAGGAATGCGAGAACGCGCTGAAAGCATTGGCGCTGATTTCCAAATTGCCAGCCAGCCCGGCGCGGGGACGGTGGTCTCCCTGCGCTTGCCTGTGCCGATTAGGGAGAGACCATGAATCGCGTTCGGATTGTGGTTGTAGATGACCATGCGCTCTTTCGGCGGGGCCTAATTAGCCTGCTTGAAGAAATGCCAGAGTTTCATGTCGTTGGCGAAGCCGCCAATGGCCAAGAAGCGCTTACGGTCATCGAGCGCATTCGCCCTGATGTCGTCCTGCTCGATATTAATATGCCGATTCTTGATGGAATCCAGACGTTAGCAGCGCTTCGCAAAAAAGATGCCTCCCAAAAAGTGCTGATGTTGACCATCTCTCAAAACGATGATGATCTCATCGGCGCGATTGTAGCCGGCGCCAACGGCTACGTGCTAAAGAACACCGAACCCGATACACTCAAAAACACCATTTTGCAGGTGCATGCAGGCAACTCAGTTCTCTCGCCAGAAGTAACCGCGCGCGTTTTGCAAGCTGTGCGCCGCTCTCAGACGGACCGCAATCGTGGCCTGTTGAGCGAGCGAGAGATTGAAGTGTTAAAATGCCTGGCACGTGGACAAACCACTGCCCAAATTGCCAGCGTTTTATTCATTTCCGAAAACACCGTCAAAACACATATTCGCCACATTTTAGAAAAGATGGAAGTCAACAATCGTGCTGAGGCGGTTGCCAAAGCGGCCCAAATGGACTTGCTGTAAGGGTGATGAAGAAATCACCCGCTTTTTCCCCTGAAATCCCCCAAACACAACCTGCCATTGCCTGACAAAACAGGGATAATTTGGTAAATTATCCCTGTTTCATCTTGTTTTAAGGTGAGAGAGTTTCTGATGAGCGATTCCCCTGCCCAAGCTCGGCGCGTTTTGATTGTTTCGGCCAATCCGCTCTTTCGTGAAGGCTTGCGTAAGATGTACGCAGAACGTTGGGGCGAGAAATCCGCGACGGTTGATATGCTGACTACCCTAGAAGAAGCCCTACCTGCCCTAGAAACGCATCCCGATCTGGTGATTGTGGACTACGACGATAAGACCATTAACCGCGAGGCTTTCATGAACCGCTTTGTGGCCGGCGAATCACCCATGCAGGTTATGCTGGTTTCGTTGCAAGAATCCGGGCAGGTTGTGGTTTATGACCGTCGCACAATGACCTTCGCCCAGGCCGAAAGTTGGCTCAGTAATCCCTGGGAAAAATGAACGAAATCGCCCCACGCGAGTGAGAGGGGCGTTCTCGCCATAAGGAGAAAAGAAGTATGCAGAATGTGCGTCACTACATCATCATTGTCGTCCTGATTGCCGTTGTGTCGGTGTTGACCTATTGGGGGTTAGACGCCTTGGAGCTGATGCCCGTGGCTGCTGCTGCCCAGGCCGGACCGATTGACTGGCTGATGGACCTGCAAGTCAAATTGATTGCCTTCTTCTTCGCGCTGATTGTCGTCCCGTTGGTCTATAGCCTGGTTGTTTTTCGCCGCAAACCAGGTGAATCAGGCGATGGCGAACATATTGAAGGCAGCACCTCGCTCGAAGTGACCTGGACCTTTATTCCGCTGGTCATCGTGGTTGTCTTAGGCTACATCGGTGCCGATAACTTGGCGCAAGTCAAGCGCGTTGACCCGCAGGCCGTCGAAATCAAAGTGGTTGGCTACCAGTGGGGTTGGCGCTTCGAATATCCCGAAGGGTTTGTCTCAAATACGCTGTATCTGCCGGTAGATAAACAGGTCGTTCTCAAGATGGAATCAAGCGATGTTCTGCACTCCTTTTGGGTGCCAGAATTCCGCGTCAAGCACGACCTCGTGCCAGGCCGGGTAGAGACCTATCGCATCACCCCCACCTTAATCGGCGATTACAAAGTACGTTGCGCCGAAATCTGTGGTTCTTCGCACGCTTACATGGAATCACCCATCAAAGTCATCAGCCAGGCAGAATACCAAACCTGGGTGAACGAACAGGCCGCGATTGCTGCCGCTGAAGCCGCAGCTGCCCTGGCCAACCCTGACCCGAAACGGGGCGAAAAACTTTATAACGAAGCCGGTTGTAAGGCCTGTCACTCGATTGATGGCTCGAAGGGTGTTGGTCCAACTTGGAAAGGCTTATGGGGCTCACAAGTGCCGCTCGCCGATGGCACAACCGTTCTGGCGGACGAAGCCTACATCACCGAATCTATCCGCAATCCGTCGGCTAAAGTGCATCAGGGCTTTTCGCCCAATGCTATGCCAAGTTTTGCCTACCTAAAAGATGGGCAAATTGCCGATTTGATTGAATTTATCAAGACTCTCAAATAGGCTGGAGGACGAGAATGACGCAATCCTCATCCACTTCTACGGGCAATCTGAATCGGGCCCTCTTGTTTTTTCTGATTGGTACCCTGCTTGGCCTGGCGCTCGGCGTGGGCTTGCACACCGCCATCTCAGGCGGATTCAACACAACCTACTGGATGGACATTCCCTCCTGGATGCTCGGCTTGTTATTGGGAACACTAGGCTTCTTTTATGGCCTGCTCGGCTATTACGGCATTGTGCGCGGCTTGGTGTTTCAGGTTGTTGGCACATTGGCTGGCATTCTGTTGGTGAGTGCCATTCGAGCTGCCCTGGGCTTGAGTTTCTTTGACCCAGCCAAATTCGGCTTCCATGAAGGTGCCTGGGTATTTGGTGCGTTGGTGGGCGCGGTGGCCTTCTTGGCCGGTGTGGGGGCGCTCACCGATTGGTGGAAATGGGCCAAAGGCGAAGCAACCTCTGACCATCATGAAGATGTTCCTGGCTGGCGCAAATACTTTGGCGTTTCGCTCGACCACAAGGTGATTGGTATTCAATATACAGTCACCTCGCTCTTACTGCTGAGTGTGGGCGGCTTATTTGCGCTGCTCTTCCGCGTCGAACTGGCTGAATCCGGTTTGCAATTCCTCACCGTCCTGACCCCTGACCAGACGGCTGCCCTCAACCTGTATAACTCGCTGATGAGTCTGCATGGCATCGTCATGATTATCTCCATCTTGCTCGGAATTGCAGGTGTCATCAACTACCTTGTCCCACTCCTGATTGGCGCGGCAGATATGGCCTTCCCGCGCCTAAATGCCTTCTCTTTTTGGGTAGCCGTTCCGGCAGCGGTTATCTTGCTGGGCAGCCTCGGTTTGGGTGGCTTCGATACCGGCTGGACCGGCTATGCTCCACTCGCGACACGTGCGCCCATCGGCATTCAAATGTTCTACCTGGGGGTCTGGGTAGCCGGTTGGTCGTCCATCTTGGGCGCCCTCAACCTGATTGCCACTGTCCTGCGCATGCGCGCACGCGGCATGACCGCTTTCCGCATGCCGATTTTGGTCTGGGCCTCGGTTGCCACCTCCATTATCTCGCTGACCGCCACGCAGTTGATTGGTCTGTCGTTTCAGATGAGCATGTTTGAGCGCCTGTTTGGCATGCCCTTCTTCAACGTTGCCAAAGGCGGCAACCCCATTTTGTTCCAACACCTATTCTGGTTCTACTCGCACCCGGCGGTGTACGTCTTTGTTCTGCCTGGGTTAGGAGTCATTTCTGAGCTTCTGCCGGTCTTTGCCCGCAAGCCCCTGTTTGGCTACCGCTGGGTGGCGCTGTCCTCCATCGGCATTGCACTGGTCGGCTTCTTGGTGTGGGCACACCACATGTTCACTTCGGGCATGAACGAATACTTGCGCGTGCCTTTTATGTATAGCACGTTGCTGGTCGCCGTCCCAACCGGGGTCAAGTTCTTCTCGTGGGTTGCCACGCTCTGGAAAGGCAAAATCGAAGCCCCCACCCCAATGCTCTTCGTTCTAGGTGGAATCGTGGTCTTCCTGATGGGAGGGCTCTCTGGGCCGCCCAACGCCACCGTTTCGACCGATTTGCATCTGCACGATACCTACTTCATCGTCGGCCACTTCCACAGCACCATGTTTGGCGGCTATGTCTTCCCCTTCTTTGCCGCCATCTATTACTGGTTCCCCAAAGCGACCGGCAAACGCCTGGATGAAACACTTGGCAAATGGCACTTCTGGCTGATGACGCCTTCTTTCCTTGTTCTGACCTTGTTCATGATGCGCGTCGGCCTGCTTGGCATGCGCCGCCGCATTGCGGATTACGACCCCATGCTTGGCTTTGACCCCTGGCATTTGGCCATGACCATCGCAGCCTTCTTGATTGCCCTTTCGGTCGTGATTTTCTTCTACAACATGGTTAAAACCTTGCGCAGCCCGGTCACCGAAACCGGCAACGTCTGGAATTCACGTTCACCGGAATGGCAAGTACCTTCTCCTATGCCGGCTCACAACTACGAAAAAGAATTCGAAGTCGTTGGCGAACCGTATGATTACGGCTTGCCCGGCTCGGTGTATGTCAAAATGTAACTGGGGAGGCAATCTGTGACTCACGCTCACACCTCGCAACACGCTGCATCACACGGCTCAAAAGACGCGCTCTTTCAAGGATTGGTCATCTTTGTTCTGCTGGCCTTCCTGACCGCTGTCGAATTTTTCATCGCTATCACCAATGCTTCGGTATTGCTTCTCTCAGTAGCAGCCTTGCTCAAGGTAGGCATGGTGGTCTATTACTACATGCACATCTACAAGCTGCTTGAAGAGGATGACGAACACGACCACAGCAGTTTTGCGTGGAAAGTGGCGACCAACCGCCTTGGGCTATGGCTGTTCTTGCTCTCCGATGCCTTCGTCTTTGGCGGCATGTTCGTGGCGCGCTTCAATCTGCTGGGCTTTACCCGTCCACATCTCAACCAGGAACTCGGTCTGATTGTCACTTCAGCCCTGCTCATCTCATCCTTCTTCATGAATCGTGGCGAAACCCAAATGGCGTTGGGCGACCGTAAGGGCTTTCTAATCAGCACCAGCATCACCTTTTTATTGGGGTTAGCCTTCCTGCTGGGCGTAGTGTTTGTGGAGTGGCCCGAAGCCATTCATGAAGGCCTAACCGTAGATGGTAGTGCTGCTGGTGGCATCTTCTTCCTCATGACCGGTATGCATGCCTTCCACGTTCTCACTGGCCTGATTTTTCTGCTTGTCATCCTGCGCAATGGCTGGCTTGGTCTGTATTCGCCGGAACGCCACTGGGCGGTTGAAGCAGCCGCAGTGTACTGGCACTTTGTTGATGTTGTTTGGATTTTCTACTACCCGGCACTGTACCTGATTGGAAAAGCCCTTTAGGATAGGACAGGTCTTCTACCTGCTAATCATCAAACAGGTCTCTGACCTGCCCTGCGTGCAGACAGGTCAGAGACTTTGCTTGTAAGCGGTGAAATGTATGAGACAACAAATCCTGCGGCGCGTCGTATTATGGCTGATTATCGGCATTGTCATTGCCATCATCCTTAACGAAGGCAGTTTCTTCTTTTTACGAAGTGAAGCCGGCCGCCCTCCGCGTGCCATTGAGCTGGTTATTCCGTTAGGCACAGCAGAACGTATGGCCAAAGGGGAATCCAGCCCAGAGATCCCTGCCGACATGGTCTTTGTCATTGGCGATACCCTGGTCATCCGCAACGAAGACGTAACCGACCATCGGCTGGGGCCGCTTTTCGTTCCAGCAGGAACTTCAGCGAGCATGAAACTCGACCGCGCCGAAAATTTTATTTTCGAGTGCTCCTTCCAACCGTCGAATTACTTTGGATTAGATGTGCGCGAACCCGTCACCTGGGAAACACGCATCTATGGCATCTTATTTGCGGGTGTGCCGCTTGGACTGCTGCTCTCGCTCTATAGCTTCTTGATATGGCCGCTCAAACCCGCTTTTTCCATCTCAAAACCCGTGGAGAACGAGGAATGAACCTGTTCCTCTCCATGTTCAGCCGAAAATGGATATTCACCACACTGCTGGTTGTTCTTGGTTCAGCCGTGTGCGTCCGTTTGGGAATTTGGCAACTAGACCGGTTAGAACAGCGCCGCGCCTTTAATGCTCATTACCTGCAGATGACTTCCCTGCCCTCGCTCAATTTGAACACCGAACTTCCAAGTGACCTGACCCAAATGGAGTATCGTTCGGTGACAGTAACTGGTATGTTCGATTTTGAGCATCAGGTAGCACTTCGCAATCGCTACTATAACAACGAATATGGTTACCATCTGCTCACGCCCTTACTCCTACCAAATGGCACTGCAATCTTGGTCGAACGAGGCTGGATTCCTGCGGAAGGCAATGCCACCCCTGCCGATTGGCGTAAATACGACCAACCAGGCAGGCAAACCATTCAGGGCATCCTGCGTTTGGGACAGACCCGGCCTGAACTCGGCGGCGTCCCTGACCCAACCCTCACTCCCGGGCAAACCCGCCTAGAGTTTTGGAACATCATCAACTTAGAGCGAATTGCTCTGCAAGTGCCATATTCGCTTCTGCCGGTTTTTATCCAACCCGCACCGGATGCGACCCGCACAACCCCACCCTACCCCTATCAACCCGAAATCGAAATCACCGAAGGCCCACACTTTGGTTACGCCCTGCAATGGTTCACCTTCGCTTCAATTTTATTCTTTGGCTACCCGTTCTACCTACGGCGCATGGAATCCAGTGACACGACTGCATACGAGAAGGATAACAAATGAAATTCTCACTTTCCACCTCCTTTGCTAAACTCACTTTCCTCACCTTGCTATCGGTTGTTCTGCTCACCGCGGGCGGACGGATGGTCGCCCTGCATGTTCCTAGCGCAACATGCGCCACCTGGCCATTTTGCTTGCCAGAAAACGCATCTGCTGTTGCTCAACTCTTGCACCGTTTTTCTGCTGGCCTTGCCTCCATGCTCATGTTAGTGTTGCTGTTCCAGGCCTGGCGCACACAGCGTGACCACCGCCTCTTGCTACCACTGACGACAGTGACTGTTACCCTATTCTTTGCCCAGATATTTGTCGGCGCCATTCTCGTCATGCGAGCTTTCCCGCTGCCATTGCAAATCCTACACGCCATAACCGCTTTTGCCGTCTGGCTTTCCATGGGATTGCTGGTTGTAGCCGCTGGAATCTACGCTCGTGAGGCAATTGCCTTTCCCCCTTTAGATGTGCGCCAACGCCTGAAAGACTTTCTTATCTTAACCAAGCCGGTCATTGTTGGCTTACTGCTGGTGACAACCTTCGCCGGGATGGTGGCCGGCGCCAAAGCCTGGCCATCGGTTTCACTTGCCTTCTGGACCCTCTTGGGTGGCGCCTTGGCAGCAGGCGGCTCCGGAGCAATCAACCAATACATTGACCGCGACCTAGACCGTAACATGCAGCGCACCGCCAAACGTCCTCTCGCCGCCGGACGCATGACACCCGCCGAAGGCTTGTCGTTTGGACTGAGCCTGTCCATTGCCAGTTTTTACATCATGGCCGGTTTTGTCAACTTCCTCGCCGCCTTTCTAACCCTAGCCGGCATTATCTACTACGTCGTCCTGTACTCCTTGTTGCTCAAAAAAGCCACCGTCCAAAACATTGTTATTGGGGGTGGAGCAGGAGCCATCCCGCCTTTGGTTGGCTGGGCAGCAGCCACAGGTTCGCTCTCGCTGCCGGCGTTCATCCTATTCCTCATCATCTTTATGTGGACACCGCCACATTTCTGGGCCTTGGCCATCGTTCGTCGTAAAGACTACGAAAAAGCCGGCGTTCCGATGCTGCCGGTGATTCGTGGCGAAGCAGAAACCCGCAAACAAGTTCTGATTTACACCATAGAACTGGTCGCCGTCACCTTCCTTCTACCGCTTATTGGCTACACCGGCATGATATACCTTGTCGCTTCGACTTTCTTGGGCGGCCTGCTTCTTTACTATGCCTGGCGGGTATACCGAAATGAGGGCAATAAAGTTGCCTGGATAATGTATCGCTACTCCAGCATGTACCTGGCATTCCTATTTCTTGCCCTCATACTCGATGCATTAGTGTAATCTGAAAGGATTTACTTTCTATATCCGCTGAGCTGGACTTGGCGCAACTCGTCAAACCAAACAGGGCCGTAGTTGCCGCCAATGTGGAACTTCCAATCCAACCCGGCCCAATCTTTGCCGAATTTTTCGGCATACCAAGTAAAAATGGCATATTTCGATAATGTGGTTGTAACCCAGCTGGGAAAGTAGGCCAATTATTAGAATTAAATCAGACCAACCGGTCGGTTTTGTACTTAAATTGCGGCTTGGGAGTAAAATACACACAGTCGAGGGAATTTTGTGTCTCAAGCCATGCTATCCTCCGCCCATCCATCTACTCTTCCGCTCATTGAACTACGCAACGTAGTCAAAACATACCTCAGCGAAGCCGGAGAATTTACGGCTCTCAAAGGCATTAATCTGCAAATATACCCTGGTGAATTTCTTGGAATCATTGGCAAATCGGGGGCTGGCAAAAGCACCCTGCTCAACATGATAACTGGTGTAGACCATCTTACCCAAGGTGAAGTGATCGCACGCATAGGCTCTCAGCCAACTTCCGTGCATACCCTTAACGAAAATGACCTTGCCCTCTGGCGTGGACGTTCGATGGGAATCGTCTATCAGTCTTTCCAACTCTTACCCATGTTGACCCTGCTTGAAAACGTCATGCTGCCGATGGATTTATGCGGCCTATACCATCCGCGTGAGAGCCGTCGCCGCGCCCTCGAACTGCTGGAGATGGTCGAAATTGCCGAACACGCCAACAAACTACCGGCCTTCATCTCTGGCGGACAACAGCAGCGCGTAGCGATTGCCCGTGCCCTGGCCAATGACCCGCCCGTTTTGGTTGCAGATGAACCGACCGGCAGCCTTGATTCTGTCACCGCCGACCACATTTTTGAACTCTTTGAGCGCTTGGTTGCGCAAGGTAAAACGATTATCATGGTTACTCATGAAATGGCGCTTATGCCCCGTTTCAGTCGTCACATTCTCATTCAAGATGGAGAACTGATTGTTAGCCCTGCAGCGACTTTGACCAAGAACTGACCTCGCTTCCTTATCCGCTGCCCATCCGCTTATCCGCTTATCTGTTTATCTGTTTATCCGTTTATCCGTTTCCCAATCCGCTGCCCCATGTTAGAAATTCGCCGTGTAGTCAAAACCTTTAAGAATGCCGCCGGAGAATTCACCGTTCTCAAAGGCGTAGATTTACAAATTGCCTCGGGAGAATTTGTCTCAATTGTTGGCAAATCGGGCAGTGGCAAATCCACCCTGCTCAACATGATGACCGGCATAGACCGTCCGACCAGTGGACAAGTGATAGTCAATGGTCAGGACCTATACACCGCACTTGACGAATCACAGCGCTCCCGCTGGCGTGGCAAAAACCTGGGCATAGTATTTCAATTCTTTCAGCTCCTGCCCATGCTCTCCCTGCTGGAAAACGTCATGCTGCCGATGGACTACGCGGGCGTATACGATTTTGACGAACGTCCTCGCCGAGCCATGAAACTTCTGGAAATGGTTGGTGTAGCCGAACAAGCGAGCAAATTGCCGTTAGCGGTCTCAACGGGCCAGCAACAACTTGCGGCCATAGCCCGTGCCTTAGCATGTGACCCGCCCCTGATAGTGGCCGACGAACCGACCGGCAACCTGGATTCGCGCACTGCCGACGTTGTCATCCAAATTTTTGAGCGGCTTGTAGCGGAAGGCAAAACCATCATCATGGTCACCCACAATCCATCCCTCACGGCGCGCACCACCCGCAACATCATCATCTCGGATGGTGAAATCGTGGATGAAACAATCGCCCGTGCCTTACCGTTGCTCAACCACCGCCAAATGTTGCAAGTGACCAAACGCATACAGCGCCGAACCTACCAGCCTGGGCAGACCATCCTACAGCGCGATGAGCACGTAGACACCTTCTTTATCATTGAACAGGGCGAAGTAGAAATTGTACTGCAGGGACGCAACCGCCAAGATGTGACCGTAGCGCGCTTGGGACCGGCTGAATATTTTGGTGAAGTAGAACTGATACGAGGGGGAAAAGCCCTAGCCGTTGTGCGTGCTGCGCCGGAAGCCCCGGTCCAACTACTGACCCTCCCGCGTGAAGAATTTTTGACCCTCCTGGAAGCCTCCCCGCTGACCCGTGAAGCCATTGGGCGTATCGTCCAGAGCCGCATCGAACAAAACCGCTCCATAGACCGGCGCGGAAAAACCTGGTGGCCGTTCAAAGAAATACAAAAACCAGAATGATGAACGTAAAATTCATCATTCATCATTCATCATTCATCATTCACCATTCACCATTCATCATTCCATGAGACCTCGCTGGCGAAAAGTCCTGCTCGACCTGTTTGAAAACCCCACCCGCACCCTGCTGGTTGTCTTCTCAATCGCAGTGGGCGTCTTCTCAATTGGCGTAATTGCTGGCGCCTACGTGATTATCGAAAACGACATGAGCGCCAGCTACGCCGCCAACCGTCCGGCCAACATCGAACTGCGCATGGACGATTTTGACCGCGACTTCCTGCCGGTCATCGAAAACGCACCGCAGATTGCCGAGGTCGAACCGCGCCGGGTCTTCAACATCCGCGCCCGTGCTGCCAACAGCCAGGCTTGGACCACCCTTGACATCGTTGCCATTGAAGATTTTGACGAAAACCAACTCAACTTACTGACCCCCCTGCAAGGACAACCCAAACCCGCCCGGCGCGAAGTAGTCATCGAACGCGAAGTATTGAAAGACATAGACATCCGCGTTGGCGAAGACCTGGTGTTCCAACTGCCAGATGGCTCGGAAAAAACACTCAAAGTGGTGGGCATTGTACAAGACCCCACCACCGGTGCAGATGACTTCCTGGCCCCGCCCTTCGCCTACATCACAATGGATACCCTGCCCACCCTGCGCCAGCCCGATTTATTCAATCGCATCTACGCAACCGTGGAGGGAAATGGCAACGACCCCGAATACATTCGCCGTGTCACCGCAGACCTCAAAGACCGCGTGGAAAAAAACGGCGTCGCCGTCCGCCGCACGCGCAGCGCGCTGACCAACCAACATCCGCTGGCCTCCACCGTCAACGCCATTTTGGGCATCCTGCTGGCATTGGGCGTTCTCATTGTCTTCCTCTCCTCCTCGCTCATTGCCAACACCCTGGCCGCCCTCCTCAACCAACACTTGCGGCATATCGGCGTAATGAAACTCGTCGGTGGGCGCGACAGGCAGGTCTTCGCCATGTACCTGGTGATGATTCTCTCTTTTGGCCTGCTCGCCCTGGCGCTGGCTGTGCCGTTTGGTGGCATTGGCGCCTACGCCCTGGCCGAATTCATCGCCAGCCAGTTAAGCTTCAACCTGCTAGGCTATCGCATCGTCCCGCTGGCCTTCATCATTCAAATTGCCGTGGGCATCCTGGTGCCGCTGATTGCTGGCTTTGGCCCGGTCATTAACGGTTCGCGCATCTCGGTCCTAAACGCCATCAGCGGAGAATTAGCCAATGAAACAGGTGGCGCCTCCTCGCCGGGTGCGAAACGAGAAACCCTCTTCGAGCGCTTCGAGAACGCAGTCAATACTGCCCTGCTGCGGCGTGGAATTCACCTCCCGCGTCCCTTGCTGATTTCCCTGCGCAACACCTTCCGCCGCAAACGCCGCCTGGCACTTACCCTCTTCACCCTCACCATGGGCGGCGCAATCTTCGTGGGCGTCTTCAACGTCCGCACCACACTATTTGCTTACATGGACAACGTCGGACGTTATTTCGTGGCGGATGTGACTCTCGATTTCAGCCGTCCCTACCGCCTGAGCGAAATCGAGCAGGTGGCGCGCCAGGTACCGGGCGTAGAATACGTGGAAGGCTGGGCATTCGCTTCGGCAGAAATCCTATACCCAGATGGCACAGTGGCCGAAAACTTGGTGGTACTAGCCCCGCCTGCCAACAGCCGCCTGGTGGATGCCCAACCGGTGGCCGGCCGTTGGGTGCAGGCAGGCGACACAAAAGCAATTGCCATTACCGAGGGCATCCTACGCAGTTTCCCCAATCTTAAACCAGGCGACTATCTCGATGTCAAAGTCCGAGGGCAGCAAGACCGCTGGCTGGTGGTCGGTCTGTTCAAATTCATTGACCGCGAAGGGCTGATTGCCTACGGAACGTATGAATACTTCTCGCGCGAGACCAACCTGGCCAACCGCTCGGTTTCCTTCCGCGTGGTCACCGACCGCCACGATGAAGCCTATCAGCGCGCCATGAGCGAAAAACTCGATAAACACTTCCGCGAGGCCGGATACCAAATTAGCCAGGCCCGGCCTGGCCTTTCAGCGCTCAACAACGCCACCGAAAGCCTGGATATTCTCGTCATCTTCCTGCTCATCATGGCCTTACTCACGGCCATCGTTGGCGCAATGGGGCTAACAGGTACAATGGGCATGAACGTGCTAGAGCGCACCCGCGAAATCGGCATCATGCGCGCCATCGGCGCAGTCGATTCCGAAATTATGCGCATGGTTATCGTAGAGGGCATGGTCATCGGCCTGATTTCGTGGGTCCTCGGCCTGTTCCTATCCATCCCTATCACCTACGGCCTGTCGCTCATCGTCAGCCTGGCAGTCTTTGAGACGCCCATTGATGTCGTCTTCACCCCGCTTGGCTATCTCATCTGGTTGGGGCTGGTCATCTTGCTCTCTGTACTCGCCAGCGTCCTACCGGCCCGCAACGCCGCCCGCCTCACCATTCGGGAAGTTCTGGCCTACGAATGACGCATTGTGAACCGCATTCCCAACATCGAATGAATTACGAACCCGAGGTCTCCATGAAAAAAACAATCTTCTTCATCCTCACCATGTTCTCGCTGCTCCTGGCCGCTTGTGACGCGCAGCAGACCACCCCTGCCGTAACCACTCCCTCCGTGGTCGAGACGAACGTCATCGCCGAAGGCCGCCTGGTGCCAGCGCAAAACCTGCTTGTCTTTCCCCAAGCACGTGGCACGGTGACGGAAATCCTGGTCGAAGAAGGCCAATCCGTTTCCAAAGGCGATGTCCTCATTCGGCTGGGCGACCGCGAAAGCGCCGAAGCTGCCCTCGCCGCTGCCCGGCTGGAACTGACCCAGGCCCAGCGCGCCTACGATGACTTTATCCGCGTCGCTGGCTTGAACGCCGCCGCCGCCTGGCAGGAGTACCAGCAAGCCCAAATTCGCCGCGCTGCCGCCCAAAAAGAGTGGGAAAAGGTCAAACCGACCGATGTGCAGGATGAAATTGACAAAGCCGAAGCCGACGTGCGCGACCTTCAGAAAAAACTGGAAGACGCCCAGAAAGAATTCGACAAATATAAAGACCTGAAAACCGACAACCCCACTCGCCGCAAGGCCGAAGACGAACTGCGCACTGCCGAAGCCAACTACAACGAAGCCGTTCGCAAAGTAGAAGAACTGCGCCGCAAGGTGGATGCACCCAAAGCCGCGCTGGAAGCCGCCCTGGCTGCCGAAGCCGAAGCCAAACGCAAGTTCGAGAACACGCTGAACGGCACCGCCGACCCCGACCAGAAAGCCCTGCTCGAAGCCCGTCTGAACAACGCCAAAGCACAGGTAACCGCCGCCGAAAAGGCTCTCTCCAACTACGAAGTCCGTGCCCCTATCAGCGGCGTTGTCACCGATGTCAACGTCATTGCGGGCGAACTGCTTGGCCCGGAAAAATTCGCCGTCCAGATGGCCGATTTCAGCGCCTGGTATGTCGAAACCACCGACCTGAATGAATTGGAAGTCGTCAACATCAAAGAAGGCCAGCAAGTCGAAATCCGCCCTGACGCGCTCGAAGACCTGGTGTTGACCGGCGTGGTGGAACGCATCGGCCAATCGTTTCGCATCCAGGGCGGGGATGTGCTGTACAAAGTCAAAATCCGCCTCACCGAAACCGACCCTGCTTTGCGCTGGGGTATGACGGTCGAAGCGACGTTCCTTCCTTAAGGTAAGAAACTTCTGGCTACCGTACAGTTTTATTAAACCCAGACCAACGTGCAAGAACGCGGCCAACCGGCGTGCTTTCCGAAAAAAGCCCACAACATTTTCGCGTTTCCCGTGTGAATCCGCCTCCAAAAAACAGAGTGTCGGGTGTTTAGAAAAACTTTCTAACGTTTCTTAGCCCTCTTTCCTTCTTCCCAAGAACAAGGAAAGAGGGTTTTATAATGTGCTACAATTCCCTCGGAGGCATCATCTATGTGGGTTGAACCCATTATCCTAGAAGGAAAATTTGTCCGCCTGGAGCCGTTGGACGAGAGACATGCGCACCCACTCTTTCTGGTTGGCAACGACCCCTCCATCTGGCGTTACATGCTCTACGGCGCGTGGGATACCGAAGAGAAAATGCGCAGCTGGGTGCGCGACATGCTCTCCCGTCAGGCCGCTGGCACAGATCTACCCTTTGTCGTCATCCACAAACCCAGTGGCAGGGTCGCCGGGGCAACCCGTTACCTGGAAATCCGTCCAGCGCATCGTGGCCTGGAAATTGGCGGAACGTGGTATGGGCTGGAATTTCAGCGCACAGCCGTCAACACCGAATCTAAATACCTGCTTCTGCGCCATGCCTTTGAAACGCTCGGTGCCATTCGCGTCCAGTTCAAAACCGATAGCCGCAACGAACGCTCCCAGCGCGCCATCGAACGCCTGGGTGCTGTGCGCGAAGGCCTGCTGCGCAATCACATGATTCTAGAAGACGGCTACATCCGCCACTCCATCTATTACAGCATTCTTGATACAGAATGGCCGGCCGTCAAAGCGCGCTTAGAAACATTTTTACAGCTTTGATTGACAAACAAAACAGCCTCGTCACCGCGAGGCTGTTTGTGTGCCGAAGGAGGGATTTGAACCCTCACCCCTCTCAGGACTACGCCCTGAACGTAGCGCGTCTGCCAGTTCCGCCACTTCGGCGTTTACACTCAAGCGCTGTGGCTTGAGCGAACGGTATTTTACTCCACTTTAGCCATTTGTCAACACCTTTCCCGAAACTTTAGCGTCAGAGCTCCGCCAGCCTATCACATACCACCCCTTCGGGTTATACCCTCGAACCAGAATAGAATCCACCATGACCCTCCCTCCAGACTTCATCTCTGAACTCCATCGGCATTTTACCGGCGAAATCCGCCTCGACCCCATCTCGCGGGTCTTATACAGCACCGATGCTTCCATTTACCAAATCGAACCGCTGGGCGTTGTCATCCCCAAAAATCAAGACGACCTACACGCTGCGGTTGAACTTGCCGCCAAACATCGCATTCCCATTCTCCCGCGTGGTTCTGGTTCCAGTCTGGCTGGTCAGGCTGTTGGGCCGGCTCTTATCATTGACTGTTCCCGCTACCTCGACCAAATCATCGAAATCAACCCCCAGACCCGCACAGCCATTGTCGAGCCGGGGGTCATCCTGGCGACGCTCAACCGTGCTGCTGCTCGATACGGCTTGCAATTTGGGCCTGACCCAGCCTCCGCCGAACGCGCCACCATTGGCGGAGTGGTCGGGAACAACGCCACCGGTGCGCATTCAATTCTCTACGGCATGACGGCGGACCATCTAATTGCAGCAGATGTCCTCTTGGCCGATGGCAGCCTGGCAACTTGGGGCCAAGTTTCCGCCCTCCCGCCTACCTCGCACGATTCTGCTCATTCTCGGTTCATCCATGCCATTTTGGCTTTACGTCAAACCTACGCGGAAGCCATTCGCGCCCATTGGCCTCGTTCCTGGCGGAACTCGGCAGGTTACCGCTTAAACTACCTAATTCCTTGGTCTCCTTCCGCTCCACCCCAGTTTTTTAGCCCTGTTGGCACACAGCCCTCTGTATATCACACTCACTCTGCGCTCGAATTATCTTCCACCCTTAACCTAGCCCCCCTCCTGGCCGGCTCAGAAGGCACCTTAGCGGTCATGCGGCGCGTCACGCTCAACCTCGTCCCCAAACCGCGCCACACGGTGTTGGCACTTTTGCAATATGATAGCATCGCTGCTGCTTGTGATGATGTTCCCCGCTTACTCACTTACCATCCCTCAGCCGTTGAACTTGTTCCACAATTGCTCATTCGCTTGGCGCGTGGTGTTCCTGCCTACGCTGCCCAGATGGACTTTCTCGAAGGTGACCCGGCTGCGCTGCTCATCGTCGAATTTTCTGGTGAAGACCCTCTCCAACTCGAACGTCAGGCGCGTCAGATAGGAGAACAAGTCCGCATTGCCATCGAGCCACAGGCCCAAACCCGCATTTGGAACGTCCGTAAGGTTGGGCTAGGCATCTTCGATTCGCGTCCGGCTGCCGCCCGTCCGGTCGCCTTCATCGAAGATTGTGCCATCCCAGTGGAACACCTTGGAGACTTTGTGCGTGAAGTCGAGCGCATTTTGGCTGAGCACGGCACCACCTCCGCAATTTATGCCCATGCCTCGGCCGGCTGCCTTCATATTCGTCCCTTGCTCGACCTGCGCACTGGCCCTGGGGTACGTGCCCTTCGGACGATTGCCGAACAAGTGCTGGCACTCACATTGCGGCTGGGTGGCGCCATGTCCTCCGAACACGGCGATGGCCTAGCCCGCTCCGAGTGGTTACGACAGACCTATGGGGAAGAACTCATCGAAGCCTTTACACTGCTCAAACGCGCCGCTGACCCGTACAACTTGCTTAACCCTGGCAAAATTGTCGCTGCCCCGCCGATGGATGTCAATTTACGGTATGGCGCCGGGTATCAATCTGCGCCCTGGCAGCCTGTTTTGCACTTCGAAGCCGGTCTGGCCACGGCGATCGAACAGTGCAACGGCCAAGGCGTATGCCGCAAGCAAGGCGGCGTCATGTGTCCCTCCTTTCAAGCCACTCGCGAAGAAATGCACTCCACGCGTGGCCGCGCCAATCTTCTGCGCACCTTGCTCTCTACTCCTACTTCTCACTCCTTGCTCCACACCGAGCAGGCAGAACAAGCCGTGAAGGCTGCTCTGGACCTGTGCCTGGCGTGCAAAGGCTGCAAAGCCGAATGTCCAAGCAGCGTGGACATGGCGAAGCTCAAATATGAATTCCAACATCACTACTATCAAACGCACCGCCGCCCCTTACGTGATTACGTATTTGGCTACATTAACCAACTTGTTCCTCTTGGTGCGCCGTTTGGGCGGCTGATTAACGCTCTCACCCGCTGGAAGCCAACGCGTGCTTTTATCGGCTTTCTTGGCATTTCGGAACACCGCCTGCTGCCTCAATTTGGACGTGTCCGAACGTCACCACGCTTTAGCCTATCTCCGGCAGAAATGGTCATCTATCTGCCCGATACCTTCACGCGCTACTTTGAACCAGAAATTGAATCTGCGGCCTTGAGTGTTCTCGCTGCGCTTCATATTTTGCCCATCCCCCTGCCCCTGCTCGGCGCCGGCCGCACGCTACTCTCCAAAGGCTTTCTTGCACCGGCGCGTCGGCATGCCGAAACCTTGCTCGATGCCATTCATCGCCTCGACCCGCAAGCCAAACTACCCATCATTGGCCTTGAACCCTCTGAACTCTATACTTTGCGAGATGAATTTCGTGACCTACTCCCTGCTCGTCGTGCCGAAGTGGAGGCCCTCGCTCAGCGGGCTTTTCTGATTGATGAGTATCTGGTGCGCCCCGCCCCCTATTCTGACAGGCCGCGGTTTGCTGCGCTTCCAAAGGCGAACGCCGGGCAGCGCTCTCCCATTCTCCTTCATGGACATTGCTATCAAAAAGCCCAGCCTCCTGCCACCGATGGATACCCGGTGGGCCAAGAAGCCACCGCCAGTTTGTTACGCGCCATCGGATATGATGTTGAAATAATCCCCTCAGGTTGCTGCGGTATGGCCGGTGCTTTTGGATATGAAAAAGAACACTACCAACTCTCGCAAAAAGTCGGTGAAATGGTTTTGCTTCCTGCGGTGCGGCAGGCCATCACAGAAGGAAAACAAGTCATCGCCGTCGGTACGTCTTGCCGCAGCCAAATCCAGGATGGTGCAAATATCGCTGCCTTACACCCCATTCAGCTCGTGGCGGCTTATCTTACCTGCTAAGTGGTTTTCTAGTCACCCGAGTTTTTGGACACGGATTCGCGCGGAAAACGCGGAAAATTTCTGGGTTTTCTTCGGAAAAAACTTTTTGTTCGCGTTCATCTGCGCTTAAGGGTAGTACGTTGGTTATCTGGCTTCTTTGCTTGTAAAATGCTCTGCTGCAAGCATAAGATAGACATGGTAGATTTGTGAGTATGAAGCACCGCGAGAGCCGCTACGTCATAGTCGCCACGATTGCCTATTCGGACAATGCTGGAAAACGGAAACCGTACCTTCTGTCATCAAGCGCAAGTTCGGTGACACCATCCGTTCTCGAAAAACTCAACTTCAGAACCGCGAGCCGCTCATCAAAGCCTTGGTCTACAACATCCATCGCTCGTTCACACCATCTTTGCAATAGGGCATAATAGGAACAAAACCATGCCAACCTTCACACACGTAAAACTCGCAGATGCGCTTTCGGAGAGCGGCGTGGCGTGATTGGCAACTACGATTACGGCGTCGCAGCGAATTGGCGGAGTACAAACTCGAAGTCAATTGCAGGCGCAATTTGGCGAACGAAGCGATGGAAGTCATCAGGCGTGTGCATCCCTACGAAGAGCCAATCATCAACATCATCCCCCTGGTGAATCGTTTGTTTGAATGACCATGAAAGGCAAAGCGATGAAAAAATTGTCCGCTCTTCCGTTGTTTCTCGTGCTGATGGCGTGTAACCTTTTAACTCCAAAGCCCAGCACGGAAGTCCCCTCTCCGTTCAATTCGCCAACTGCGGAAATCAGACCCCAACGTACGCCGTCACCCACAGCGACTTTGATGGCAGTTTGCACACCTCCTGCCTGCCGTTCAGACGAAATGTATTTTTGCCCTGGTGACTGCCCGGGCGGATGCGGAATGGTGTGTGCGACAGTCACGCCCGACGCGGCTCTGACTCCGATTGCGACTGTGGACGGCGCCGGGGAGTGGCTCGTACGGACGGAGGAGAGTCTTGCCTTTCTCGATCCCTCTGGCGCAAAACCAGGGTTTGTTTTTCAACGGTTCCTCGCACCGCTGGTTGATTTTGTCCTGGTCCGCGGTGGGAACGTTTATTCGTTGACCGACATAGGCGACGGCTCGCTCGTGCTCAACCAGGCATATCCGCAGGAGCGGTGGCTCGGTGATTTGGATACGCGGCGGGACGCGGAGGGAAGCCTGCGCGCCGCCCCGATTTTCTCCGCGGATGGGGAAAGCCTCGTTTGGAGTCGCGCTGAGGAAGACGCTCTGATGGCGCGCGCGGTGTTCGTCACATCGCTGGAGACGGGCGAAAGCCGTGAAGTCTGGCGCACAGAATTGCCCACGGAGGCAGCGGGTCACGCCATTGTTCCATTGTTCTTTGATGAGGCGCGGCAAATTTTGGTTTACGCGTTGCACACCTTTTACAGCGGTATGACGCCAACACAGGTGGCTTCGCTGTATGTCGCTAATATAGCCGCGAATGAGATTACTCCGCTCTGGACGCTCCAACCCACTGGGATGTACGCAGGCGTTTCGGCGTTGGCCTCTGCCGATGGCGGTACGCTCGCCTACCTGACATGGGGCGAACCCGAAGCGGACTTCACTCTGCCATGGACTCTTCACCTGCGCGATGTCTCGAGCGGAAACGAAACGGCACACCGTCTCACGGAAACGTGGGAAATCGTGGAAGTCCATCTCTTTTCACCCGATGGCAGTCAATTGTTGTGCACAG
>QEXW01000150.1 GCA_003130845.1 Anaerolineae bacterium | reverse complement strand
TTGGGGCTGGCGCGCGTTCTCATTCACGACCCAGAAGTGTTGGTGCTGGATGAACCTGCCTCTGGCCTGGACCCACGCGCACGTATCGAAATTCGGGAACTACTGCGCGAAATTGCCCGCCTAGGCAAGACCATCTTGTTTTCCAGCCACATCTTGGCCGATGTAGCACAACTCTGCACGCGGGTTGCCATTATGGAAAGTGGCAAATTAGCCGCACTGGGCAGCCTGGAGCAGCTCAATGCACATCTCATCCCACACCGCACGCTGCACATCAGCCTGCTGAAAACGATAGACCCCGAACAAGCACGCCTATCACTCTCTATGCTGCCAGGCATCACCAGTGTGCAACCGTTGGAGGGCTTGCGCAACCGAGAATGGCTGGCCTTCCAGGCCGAGTTTAATGGCGATGATACCATGCTGCATAACACAATCAAAGAAATCATGGCGCGCGGTCTGCCGCTTATCCAATTCAGTGAGGATACACAAACGCTAGAACAAGTCTTCCTGCGTGCCACGCAAGGAGTTGTTTCATAGGAAAAGGGTTGAGATGGCGCTTTCGCTGCGTCGAACGATATGCTGCGTTTTCCACTCCTGGCGGTTTTAAGGTATGATTACTCCAGAATTTCAAGCAAGAGTAATTCGTTTGTCGGTCTGTGATTTGGCGAAAAACAGGTCTCAAGAAGCATGGCCGCATCTGCTCCGCATGTCCATCAAATAACAGAAAGAGTATCCACACTACGCGCCCGTCTAGTGGATAATCCCGTCATCCGCAAAGAATTGCGTGGGCTCATGCGTGGACAGCGGGCCTTCTGGCTGCTCAGTGGGTATATTGCTGTTATCAGTGCTTTCGTCGGTTTGCTATATCTGACATTGAGCCTACAAACTAGTTTTGCAGCAAGCGACCCACAATTCCGACAAGGTGTTGGTAAGATTTTGTTTGGAGCAATTGTGCTGCTAGAACTATTAATGGTAAGCTTCATAGCACCCGCGCTGACTGCTGGCGCCATTACAGGAGAGCGCGAACGCCAAACGTTTGACTTGTTACGCACTACGCTGCTCTCGGCGCGCTCGCTGGTTTTGGGCAAATTGGTCGTGGCGATTACCTATCTCATATTGCTGATTTTTGCCGCTCTGCCCATCCAAAGCCTGGCCTTCTTGCTAGGCGGTGTAGGGCTGGCCGAACTGCTCATTTCTAGCCTGTTGTTGGTTATCACCGCGCTATTTTTTGGTGCGCTTGGGCTATTCTTTTCCAGCTTCCTACACCGCACACTGGCCTCCACCGTCGGCACCTATGCAAGCATTGTACTCTCGTATATCGCATTAGGGCTGGGGTTCTCGCTGGTGTTATCAGTCAGCACCATTTTCACCAATAACCAATGGAGCGACACGCTTTTGGCAGTGGCGCTATGGACTTTGATTTGCACAAACCCTCTGCTGACTGCAATCATCAGTGAAGTGATTTTGATAGAAGACCAATCGCTGTTTTATACATCATCTGCCTTTCCCACGGTAAATTTTCCTTTGCCTTCTCCCTGGATACCATTCAGCATAATACATCTTGGTCTTGCCATTGTGCTGATTGCCCTGAGCATCTATTTTGTCCGCCGACCAAGCCGCACATGAAACCGTTTGAAGAACTCCTTTGGCACCTAAAACGCTGGATTCGCTGGCGGCGGATTCGGCGTGGAGTGACATGGGGGGTGCGAGGCTTATCACTCGGCTTGCTGCTGGCTTTGCTGTGGGGAACAGTCGGATTGATGCAAGGCTGGTTTTTGCGAGAAGAATTTCTGCTCTTTATCGCCCTGGTCAGCCTGACCGTTACCCTAGTCAGCGGCGGTTGTGCCGCGCTATGGCCACTTCCGCACTTGCAATCAGCGCGTGAATTTGACCGCGCCTTTCACCTGCGAGAACGCATCTCCACCGCCCTAGAATTACACCAAACCCCAGGGGTGACTTGGGAAGAACTGCAAAGGCTCCAACTGGCCGACGCCCTGGCCGCTGCCCGCCGTGTACATCCTTACCGTGACTTGCCCCTGCGGATTCGTCCATTCGAAATTATCTTGCCAATTCTTTTAAGCGGATTGTTACTTTATGGCTACGCGCAAAGCGGGTCATTTTTCCAGGCCGCACAGCAAGCACGACAGGTTCAAGCCGCCATTCAAGAGCAAAGCCAGACTATCCAAGAAATCCTGCAGCAAGTTGAAACCAATCCTACCCTGAGCGAGGAACAAAAAAAAGCACTCACTGCGCCGCTTCAGCAGGCGTTAGACGAGTTACAAACCAGCCCTGACTTAGAACGTTCCGTCTCCGTCTTGGTCAGCGCGGGTGAAAAACTTCAAACCCTAGCCGACCCACGCGTCGAAACAACAGCGCAAGCGTTACAACAAGCCGGCCAGCAAGCAGCCGCTCAGGAAAATTCGCCTTTGCAGGCGGTTGGTGAACAACTCACACAAGGGAAACCGACCAATGCGGCCACAGAACTTTTGAAACTGGACCCTGCACAACTTTCAGCAGAAGAAACCAAGCAACTGGCAGAGCAACTACGCGAGATGGCACAAGCGGTTCAACAGAGCAACCCACAGTTAGCCCATCAACTCAACCAGGCCGCTCAAGCATTGGAACGTGGTGATGCAACTGCCGCGCAACAGGCACTTAACCAAGCCGCCCAAAGCATGTTACAAGTTGGGCAAGGGCAGGCTATGAATCAAGCAGCTGGACAGGCTGCGACGCAAATGCAGCAGGGCGCACAACAAATTTTGGCTGCTGGCGGTGGCAATCAAACTGCTCAGGCTGGGGCGAGTGGGCAGCAAAATCTGCAAAGCGACGCAGGGGCAGGCAGCGGACGGGGAAGCGGTGATAATCCGAATGCGCAAGGTGGTCCGGCTGGGTCAAACCCTATTCCCCAAAACAATGCGCCTGGCGATGGAGGCGAGACAACCTATGAGCAAATTTACGCTCCCAGTCTGTTGGGTGGCGATGGCGGTCCACAGGTCGGTGTAAGCAGCGGCAACAGCCAAGATGGGCAGGTCCTGGGGCAAACGCCGTCTAACCCCAGCGACCCAAGTCAAAGCCTGGTGCCGTACACTGAAGTATTGGGACAATATGAAGAAATCAATCGCCGCGCGATTGAAACCGGCCAAATTCCACTACAATTTACGCAAATCATTCGCAGGTATTTCGACTCGCTAAAACCCTAATTGCGGTGAGTAGATGTAATCTTCTCTGCCGGAGGCCCCATGACCGCACTTTCAATTGAACAATTCCGCCAAATTGCCACGCGCATCGAGCAAGAGGTGGATAAAGTAATTGTCGGGCAAAACGAAGTCGTGCGGCATGTGTTAATCAGCATCTTGGCAGGAGGCCATGTGCTGCTCGAAGGGGTGCCAGGGCTGGGCAAAACCATGCTTATCCGCACCCTAGGGCAAGCGCTCGATTTGAAGTTTTCCCGCATTCAATTCACGCCAGACTTGATGCCCGCAGACATCCTGGGAACCGAGATTCTAAGTGATGAAGGCAAGCAGCGTGAGTTCCGCTTTCGCCCAGGGCCAATTTTTGCCAACCTGGTCTTAGCAGACGAAATCAACCGCGCCACGCCCAAAACCCAGAGCGCGCTGCTTGAAGCCATGCAAGAAGGCTCAGTAACGGTGGCGCAAAAAACCTATCGGTTAGAAGAACCGTTTTTTGTGCTGGCAACCCAAAACCCGCTGGAGATGGAGGGGACATATCCGTTGCCCGAAGCACAACTCGACCGGTTCTTTTTCAAGGTCAATGTGAATATGCCCGACGTAGGCGAGATGGTTGAAATCCTAGAGCGCACCACCGGCAAAGAAACAGCCACAGCGGACCGTGCGGCAACAGGCGCAGAGATTGTTGCTATGCGCGCTTTGGCGCGGGCGGTACCGGTCGCTTCGCACGTCAAGGAATATATCGCCCGGCTGATGCTTGCCACCCATCCCGAAGATGAAAACGCCTCGCCATTGGTGAAAAAATATGTCCGATATGGCGTCTCACCGCGTGGTGGACAAGCGCTTATCCTCGGTGCAAAAGTCACCGCCCTGCTTGATGGTCGTTACAATGTAGCCTTTGAGGATGTACATGCCATCGCCCTGGCGGCCTTGCGTCACCGCGTGTTGCTCAATTTTGACGGCTTGGCAGAAGGAATCAAAACCGAACAGGTAATCCAGGAACTGCTGAAAGAGATGCCAAAATAAGAAGGCAGGTACCCAATTGGGTAAGTATACGCTGCCCAAAAGCGCAAAACTAGCGGCTGCGGGGAAAAATACCACGACCTAAACTCTCCATACGGGTAATTTCATCCTAACTTTTGTTTTCATACAATGCTTCCAGAGATGCAAACCCTATCCTGGAGGCAAACTATGATTCTAGCTCTCGTTATCTTTCTGATAGCATACGCCGTCATTGTAAGTGAAAAATTTCCCCGCCACTGGGTCGCGTTACTGGGCGGAGGGGCACTGCTGGTGTTTGGAGTACTTACTCCGCAGGATGTGCTCACCTACATCAACTGGGAGACGCTCGGTCTGCTTTCGGGCATGTTTATCTTGGTTTCAATTCTGCATGAGGCTGGCTTCTTTTCCTGGCTGGCGTTGGCGGCGATGCGACGGGTAAATTACCACCCAACCGCGTTATTCGTTGTGTTGGTGCTGCTGGCTGCCTTTTTGGCAATGTTTATTGATAGCATCACCGTCATGCTATTCCTTTCGGCGCTGACACTGCAACTCGCCCGCCTGCTCAAACTTGACCCGGTACCGGTCATCATTGCGGAAGTCTGTGCGGCCAACACAGGAGGAGCGGCCACGCTTGTCGGCGACCCCCCGAATGTCATTTTGGGGACCACGCTTGGGTTTGGGTTCAGCGATTTTGTCACACATACTGGACCGATTTCTGCCTTAGTCGCCGGGATTTTACTGCTGGTCTTTTACCGAATGAACCGCCAGGCGCTACACCACGCCCGTGAAGCGCTCACTCCTCAAACAATTGAAGAGATTGAACGTCTGCACAACGAACCGATGCATGCACATCTGACACGCATAGGGCTAATTGGCTTTGGCTCGGCAGTTTTGCTGTTGGTTTTCCACTTACCGCTCAGCCATCTCACCGGGTTGCACATCAACGCAGCAATCGCAGCGCTCATCCCAGCCTTGTTATCCATCCTTGCCCTGAAGCCAGGCGAAGTGAAATCGGTCATTTTGAAGGTGGATGGGGAAAGTATTCTGTTCTTTGGCGGTCTGTTCCTGCTGATTGGCGGGCTAGAAAAAGTTCACCTATTTGAAATGTTGGCCGAGGCGCTGTCCAAAGCAACGACATCCAGCAGCGGCTTGGTCATGGCCCTGCATTGGATTCCCGGCTTAGCCAGTGGCGTGCTGGATAACGTGCCGCTGGCGCTGGCGATGAGTTATGTGCTAGAGGAATTGGCACACACGCCAGGTATGCCCGCCTTGGCCTTGATGGTTTGGTCGCTGGCTTTGGGGGTTGACCTGGGAGGCAGCCTAACACCCATCGGCGCTTCAGCCAATGTAGTGGCTTACACGTTCATGGAGCGCAATCAGGTCAAGGTCGGATGGAAGCGCTGGCTGACATTAGCAGTGCCACCTACTCTGTTGGCCATGCTAGTGGCTTCGCTGCTGGTAGCCGCCAAAGGACATTTAGGATGGTATTAAGCGGTCTAAATTACCCATTTGGGTACAGCCGCAGCCACATATTCCCCATTTGGGGTACCGAGCGGTATAGCGAAATTCTTCCAATGGGTAATTTTCCTGCGCAATGAGTTTCCGTACAATCCAACCAATTCAACACGTGGTTCTTCGTAACACATTACGAAAAACCAACCAACAAAAAGGAGAGAGAACATGAAAACGA
>QEXW01000003.1 GCA_003130845.1 Anaerolineae bacterium | reverse complement strand
CTCATCTTGAAAGGTTGAAACGTATGAACAAAAAACGAAACTTTCCCCGTTTCCTGGGCTGGTTTCTGGCGCTAGCGTTTGTGGTCGGTTGCGCCGGACCGGGCAACGGGTCAGGCACGCAAACCTCTTCGGGCAAAATCTTACCTACCCCCATCGTAAACGTCACTGCCGCACCGAAACCAGAGGGGACATTGCGCGGCTTTTTGGAGGCTTGGAAAGCCGATGACTATGCCTCGATGTATGGCTTGTTAACGCCCCAAAGCCAGCAAGCCATTGCCCTAGAAGATTTTGATAAGAAATACCGTGCCGCCATGAATGCCCTCACACTCGCGGCGCTAGACTACGAAATTTTAGAGATGAACGCCGCTTCGCCCACCTCGGCGCAGGGCAAGTTTCGGGTTACCTACAAGACCAATTTGTTTGGCGAATTTCAGCGAGAAATGGGGATTTCCTTTCGCCTGGTTGCCGGCACCTGGAGGGTGGAGTGGGACGACGGGCTGATTTTGCCCGAATTGGCCGGTGGAAACCGGCTTTCGATGGATTACCAAATCCCGCCACGCGGTGTAATTTACGACCGACCGCTGAGCGCCAATAAGGAACGCCAGCCTTTTGTTGCCCAAACCCAAGCCTATGCCATCGGCTTGGTGCCGACCAACATCTTGCCAGAGCAAGAACCCACCTTGTTGAGTGAACTAGGCATTTTGCTCGGCTTATATCCGATTCAGGTTTTGCCAATTTACGATAACCGGCGCGATGTGTACTGGTATATTCCGGTCGGCGAGGCGCCGGCCTCGGAGGTCGAGCGTCGCCTTGGGCGGCTTTCCAGCATCAGTGGCTTGGTGCTCACCCCCTACACAGCCCGTTTTTATTATGGCAATGGGATTGCCCCGCAAACCATCGGCTATGTCTCGGCTGTACCCGCCGAAGAAGTAGATACGTACGTGCGCAAAGGCACATCGCCAGGGGCGCGCGTTGGTCGGACAGGCATCGAGCTATGGGGAGAGTCTTACCTAGCGGGCAAGACCGGCGGCACGCTGTATGTGGTCAAGCCCGATGGTTCACTGACGGAATTCGCCAAAGCCGAAAGCCAACCGGCTTCTGATGTGCAACTGACGATTGACCGAGATTTTCAGGTGCAAGTGCAACGTGCTCTGGAGGGCTTTCGCGGCGCGATTGTGGTCATGGAGCGCGATACCGGGCGCATTCTTGCCATGGCCTCCTCGCCCAAGTTTGACCCGAACATCTTCGAGCCAAACAACGCCAACAGCCCCGATGGGATTCAAAACCTGTTCAACGACCTCAACCGCCCCTTAGTGAACCGCGCTACCCAAGGACAATTACCGCTCGGCTCGGTTTTTAAGGTCATCACCTTTGCCGCAGCACTTGAAAGCGGCACCTATACCCCTGACTTGAAACTGGAATGCGGTTATGAATGGACCGGTCTTTCGGATAAAATTCGCTACGACTGGACCTGGGAACGCTGCCAGAAAGAATTGAGCCGCACCGGAACGTGTAACACACGGCCCTCAGGCGAGTTAACGCTTTCGCAAGGTCTGATGCGCTCGTGCAACCCCTGGTTCTGGCACATCGGCCTGGATTTGTACCGCCAGGGGCGTGTCACAGCCATCGCCGATATGGCACGCGCCTTCGGGCTAGGTCAGCCCACCGGCATCAGCGTCATTGACGAGAGTGCCGGCAACATTACCAATCCGGCCGGCGAGGTCGAGGCGGTCAATCAGGCCATTGGTCAGGGCGATGTGCTGGTTACCCCCTTGCAAGTAGCACGCTTCATGGCAGCCATTGGCAATGGTGGCACGCTCTACCGCCCGCAACTGGTCGAAAAAATCATCGGTCCCGATGGCACAGAAACTGTGGTCTTCAAACCAGAAGCGATGGGCACCTTGCCACTTAAGCCAGAGACCCTGGCGGCCTTACAAAAAGCCATGCGCGAGGTGATTATCAACCCGCGCGGCACAGCCTCGCACCGCTTCCGAGGCATGCAAACGCCCATTTACGGCAAGACCGGCACGGCGGAATCGGGTTCTGGCCTACCACACTCGTGGTTTGCAGGTTACACCGATGCCCAAAACCCCGACCTGCCCGATATTGCCATTGCCGTCGTAGTAGAAAACATGGGAGAAGGCTCAGAATACGCTACACCAATCTTCCGCCGCGTGGTGGAAATTTACTTTACCGGTCAGCCACGCAGTTTGTTCTGGTGGGAATCAAACTTTGGGATTACCCGCACCCCCACCCCGTTTGGCTTTGAGGGAACGGCCACCATGGAGGCACAACCCAATCCCTAAACGTCGGCTTCAGTGCGATGCCCTCTCCTCGGCTTGTTACCGGTCCGAGAGGGCATCCAGATTTTCGGTCCTGTTCTCACCGGAAAATGTCAGAATGTACACCCCTCGGCTCCGTCATCTCGTTGTCTTGGCCTATAGTGCCTGGCTTTGTGTCTCGTGCAGCCTTCCCGATACAATCTCAACCCACCTTTTAGCCACCTCGACCCCAGCCAGCGACCCTGAAACTTGCCTGCCAACTACAACTGAGCAGGAAACAGCCTTGGTCACAAGGATTGTAGATGGTGATACCATCGAGGTCTCGTTGGATGGTCAAACACACATCGTACGCTATATTGGCATAGATACCCCTGAAGCCTATGAAGACCTATACGCTCAAGCAGCGGTGATGAACTATGCTTTGGTCTTCAATCAACAAGTCATTCTGATTAAGGACGTCTCAGAAACTGACCGCTATGGCCGCTTACTGCGCTATGTGTTGGTCAATGACACGTTCGTCAATTACGAAATGGTCAAACAAGGATACGCCCGTGCCTACACTTACCCGCCTGATGTCGCCTGTGCAGAAATGTTCGCCAGCGCCGAACAGCAGGCACGCCAGGCACAAATGGGTCTCTGGGCGCCGACGACATGGACATTCCAAGAGCAAAATTGTGATCCCTCCTACCCAACAGTATGTATCCCCGTCCCGCCACCCGATTTAGATTGCCGACAAATTCCACATCGCAACTTTCTTGTTTTGCCGCCAGACCCTCATCGTTTCGATGGGGATAAGGATGGCGTGGGGTGTGAAAAATAATCTCAACCAACTGCAGGCACTTGCCAGTACAATTAGCGAGATGGCTTCTTCCGAATTACTGACCGGCTTGATTATTCGCGCCCAATCGGGCTTTTTCACCGTATTGATAGAAACGACCGACCAAACGGTGACTTGTCAGCTGCGCGGACGATTGAAGCAAGGTCCGCGCTTGGGCGATATTGCCGCCATCGGAGATAGAGTCCGCATCAGTCTCCTGCCGGATGAGAGCGGCCTAATCGAAGAAATTTTGCCGCGCAAGCGCGAAATCGTGCGCATGGACCCACGCCCACAAGGAGAATACCGTCAGATTTTGCTTGCCAACCCCGACCAAGCAGTGTTTGTGTTTGCATGTGCCAACCCCGCGCCGCGCTTGCGGATGCTGGACCGCTTTTTGGTGATTGCCGAAAAACAAGAAATCCCGGCGGTGATTGTGGCCAACAAAGTAGATTTGGTTGGACAACAGGCAGCGCACGAAACGTTCGGAATCTATCCGCCCCTGGGATATACGGTGATTTACACCTCGGTCACGCAAAATCTAGGGATAGATGAACTGCGCGAAACGTTGCGCGGTAAACTCTCTGCGCTGGCAGGGCCTTCAGGGGTTGGGAAATCCAGCCTGCTCAACGCGCTTCAGCCTGGCCTGGGGCTGGCAGTCGGCGAAGTGAGTCAGGCGATAGGCAAAGGCAAACACACCACCAACTTTCGGCAACTCCATCGGTTAGACATCGGCGGCTGGGTAGCCGATACACCCGGCTGGAAATCGCTGGCATTGTGGGATACCGAACCCGAAGAAATTGATGGCTACTTTCCTGAGTTACGCCGGTTGGTTTCCGAATGCCCTTTCAGCGATTGCACCCACACACACGAACCTGGTTGCGCCGTGCTGAAGGCAGTGCAGCAAGGACAAGTGCGTCCAGAACGATACGATTCGTATTTGCGCCTAAAAGCAGGGCAAGAATAGCCCCCTAAAAATCACGTGGAAACGACACAGACATGAATGCTTGGGATATTTTCGGTCACGATTGGGCAGTAGAAATGCTCTTGCAGCATGTACGGCAGGGAGCGTTACGCCATGCCTATTTGTTCACCGGTCCCGCTGGCATCGGTCGTCGCTCGCTGGCACTCCGGCTAGCACAGGCAATTCAATGTCCTACGCCGCGTGCGCCAGGCGTGCCTTGTCGTACCTGTCGCACATGCCAACAGATAGAAGCCGGACAACAGATTGACTTGATGATTACGCAAGCCGAAAGTGAGGGCGGCACGCTCAAGGTAGAACAAGTGCGCGAGGTGACAAAGTTTTTGGCGCTTAAGCCGTATCAATCTTCTTTCAAGATTGTGCTGTTTTTACGCTTTCAGGAAGCCAACGCCAGCGCACAAAACGCCTTACTCAAGACATTGGAAGAAGCCCCGCCGTATGCACTGCTCATGCTCACTGCCGATACTGCGGAACAACTCTTACCGACCATTGTTTCGCGTTGTGAAGTGATGCGTCTGCGTCCGGTCCGTGCAGCGGCTTTGACCGAATTTCTGACTGCCAAAGGCCTGCCATCTGAATCGGCGCAGCTGCTTGGACACCTTTCCGGCGGGCGACCTGGCTATGCCTTGCGTTTAGCAACCGAAGAAAATGCCCTGGCCTTTCGTCACGAAAAACTGGATGAGCTGCTTGAATTGCTGAATGCCTCGTTGCGGACACGGTTCGCGTATGCAGAGAGGCTCGCCAAAGAAAAAGATGCCTTTCGCCAGGCTTTATTGGTGTGGTTATCGTTTTGGCGCGATGTCTTGCTGCGTGTGGCGGGCAGCAATGCCCCACTGACCAATCCCGATCGGGCAACAGACATCGAATGGCTCTCGGAGCACCTGACGTTTTCCCAAGCGCGCCTTCTTACCGAGCAAACCGAACAGGCCATCGAACGATTGGAAAAAAACGTGAATGCCCGCTTATTGGCCGAAGTGACCGTGATGGATTGGCCAAAAATTAAGAGAGCGCTGCCATAACATCGCAGCGCTCTCTCGTGGTTCTTAAGGTGTGGCGGTTGGTTCGGGTGTCGGCGGCTCAGGGGTGGCGGTTGGCGGCAAGGGAGTTGGTGTTGGCGGAACGGTGGTTGGCGTTTCAGTAGCAGTCGGTTCTGGTGTGGGCGGCGCGTAATCAATCCGAATGCGAATTACTCGCTCGGCGTAACCACCCTCTTTGTTTTCCATGCGCAGCCGCACAGTAAAACGCCCATTCCCCGTTTGAGACAGGTTCCAGTTGACCACTCTCATTCGGCTTGGCACACGCTGGTCACTTTCTATCAATAACCGCCAATCAGTTTCGCGGGGGGTATCGCCTTCAGCATATTCCAAACGCCAAGTCGTGAACCCATCCGTCGCATCAGCGATGATTTCAACATCCATCTTCTCTTCGGTCAGGGTTTGCCCATCGCGAATGTTCTCAATTGAGAGCGTGACACGCGGTGTATTGGGGCCACATTCTTCCTGAGGGGTAAAGAAAATAGGCGGTTCAAAGCCCATCTGCTCGGCCCAGGCACGCCCCTCATCAATTTTCCGCAACCAAAAACGACCTTCCCGGTCTGTGACGTTCATGGTCATCTTCTTTGCCACAAAATCGGGGCAGGAGGTGTTGGCAATTTGGCCGCTCCACGTATCTATGATGACTTCTTTCCACAAGTCTTCGCTCGCCGGTAAGGGCAGCTGGTCGGCAGCAAAGACTTCGCTGCGCTGCTGCGGACACCATTCGGAAGGCTCGGTGCCAGAAATGGCACAAATGACCTTATCCACAATTCCCGGCGGGCGGACAAATGGCGACGGATTGCCCCCGGTCAGGCGAGGAATGGCCTGGAGCATAAATTGTGACCAAATCGGAGCAGCCCCACTCAGGCCGGTGGTATTCTGCATGGGGGTGTAATCGGCATTCCCCACCCATACCCCCACCGCCAAGTCGGGGGTATAGCCCATCGTCCAGTTGTCGCGGAAATCGTTGGTGGTGCCGGTTTTGGCAGCCGCCGGAAAGGGTAAATTCAGCACGGAGTTGGAGCCAAACATCGGCCGGCGGGCATCGTTATCGGAAAGGATAGAGGAAATCAAAAAGGCATGTTCGGGACGGATGACTTGCTCACCGGTCGGCGGCGTATATTGCTCTACCAAATTGCCATCACTATCCACAACTTTTAGAATGGAAACTGGCGGCATACGTACGCCATTGTTGGCAAAGACGGCAAACGCACCGGTCATCTCCAGCAGGCTCACTTCGCCTCCCCCCAGGGTGAGTGCCAGGCCGTAATCGTTGCGCGTCAGGCTGGTGATGCCCAGTTTTTGCGCCATGCCAATCAGCCCTTCTTTGGCGGGAGTATTGGGGTCATCATAAATTCCCACTTCATAGAGCGCTCGCACCGCCGGAATGTTATACGAGTTTGCTAACGCACTGCGTACCGTCACCGGGCCGTGAAATTTACCATCATAATTGCGCGGCACATACGGTTCGCGCGGGTCGTTGGGGTCACCGGAGGGCGGAAAGCCGGTAGGGACATCCCAAATCAGGGTGGCGGGTGTCCAACCTTTTTCAAAGGCTGCTACATACGTCAGCGGTTTAATGGAAGAGCCAGGCTGGCGCGTGGGACTGGTTGCCATGTTGACTTGACCGTCAATTTCATCATTGTAAAAATCAGGCGAACCAACCATCGCCAAAATTTCACCGGTCTGCGGTTTAATCGCAACCAAGGCGCCGTTTTTGACATTGCGGCCTTCGGCAAAGAGGGTGGCCACTTGATTGGTGACCAGTTGCTGCGCAATATCCTGCAAGGCTGGGTCAAGCGTGGTATAGACATTGAAGCCAGAGCGGTAAATGGTTTGTGCGTCGTATTTGGCTTCGAGTTGGGCGCGAATGTATTGCACCCAGTGCGGGTAGCGCATTTGGATATTGGGGGCCGGGAATTTGTAATTTTCGATGTCCTGCGCCGCTTGCAAAGCTTCTTGCACCCCCACGCACACCGGCTGCGGGCTGTTGCTGACTTGGATGCAACCCCGTTCCGCGCTCAACTGATACATCAACGAAATGACATCGCGATGACGGTTGAGGGTGGGAATGCGGTTGGTATGAATATCATAAACCGCTGGTGATTGTGGCAAACCGGCCAAGAAAGAAGCTTGCGCTAAGTTTAAGTCATCGGCCAACAAACCGTTGGGGGTACCGGTGAGTTGGCCATCAATGGCCGGGCCAAAGTAGGTTTCGGCGGCGGCTTCAATGCCATACGCCAGGTTGCCGTAGTAGATTTCGTTGAGGTACAACTCTAAAATTTCATCTTTGCTATAGCGGCGGGTGATTTCTGCCGCCAGGATAATTTCTCGCACCTTGCGTAGATAGGTTCGTTGCGCACGTTCTTCGGGCGAGAGCAAAAGCGCACGCGCGAGTTGCTGGGTAATGGTCGAAGCCCCACCCCCTTCACCACCAGTTTCTACGTTGGCCCACAAAGCCCGCAGAATAGCCAATGGGTCAAAACCAGGGTGATTGTAAAATTCCTTATCTTCCGTGGCAATGGTGGCCGCAACGACATACGGGGAGATTTGACTTAACGTGACGGTCGTGCGCCGCCCCGCCGTCGGGTCGAGAATTTCGTACAAACTGTTGCCGTTGCGGTCGAGAATACGGGTGGTTTCGAACTGCGAAGAGCGCGCCCGCAAATCATCTACGGTGGGCAAATCAGCAGCAATCGAGAGATAAGCGGCCACAGCAACAATCGAACCAACGATGAGCGCTGCGACCACAAGAAACAACCCTATCACCAAACCACGCATCAGGCAGCCCCAGGCCTTCGGCGCTTTCGGCTCAGGCGTTTTGCCAGCAAGTGGTGCGGAGGAGCGATTGGCGGGTCGCCGGCCGGTGGTAGATTGCAAAGCCGCCGGGGTGACACGCGTGGCGTTTAGGTCGATTGCTTCTACCGGTTCAACGGGTGGGAAGTTCGGCTCCGGATAGAGCGGTGGAGGGCTAGGACGCCCAGACCGACCCCCTTGCGGTAACACCGTTTGGGAGTGAACGGCTGAAACGCGCGTTTCCCCCGGTAGAGACGACTCTTTAGGGGAGGTAGAGGGCAACGTACCGGTGAAATCGCTCCAGGCGGGCGGTTCTTCGGCAGAAGATGGCGAATGTGGGCCAGCCGCAGAGGGCAACGTGCCGGTGAAATCGCTCCACGCCGGCGGTTCTTCGGCAGAAGGTGACAAATGCGGGCTGGCTGCCGAGGGCAACGTGCCGGTGAAGTCATCCCAGACTGGTGCTTCTTGCGATTCAAGGAAACGCTTTAGGTAGGAAGGCCTGTTTTCGTCTCCAGAAGACGAGACTGTACCGGTGAAATCGGTCCAATCTGGCGGTTCCTCCGGTGAGCGTGTTGGCGATTGGGACTCAGCACCAGGAGACTCTGCCTTTTGTTTAGGCGGCTCTGGGTTAGATGGCTTCTCGGGATAATAATCGTCGGGTTGATATTTGGGTTCAGGCATGAGTTTTAGGCAGGTTTGGATTTGACCAACACCGTCCATGTGCCTTTCATGACGGTTTCGTTGGACTGGTTGTTGACTTTAACAGCAAGCGTAACACTTCCCCCACCCAGGCGCGGCAGGGCTTTGGTTTCGGTCACTTCCATTTGAACGTGAATCGTGTCACCTAAAAACACGGGTTTAACGAATTTCCATTCGTTAATTTCTCGAAAAGCCAGCACATTTGCTCCCAAAATGCCGGTTTGTACCGCCAGGCCAGAAGCAATCGAAAGCCCTAAAATGCCATGGGCAATTCGCTGTCCAAAGGGTGTGTTTTTGGCAAACTCGGCGTCGGTGTGAATTTGGTTAAAATCGCCGGAGAGACCGGCAAAGGCGGCCACATCATGCTCGGTGACGGTTCGCCCAGCCGAGGTCAGTGTCTGACCAGGCTGGAAATCCTCGAAAAACAGGCCGATAGGCAGGGAAAGAGTGGTCATGCGGTTTCTCCTCGTTTTTCTTATTATAAACGGCAAATCTAGGTAAAAAGTTTCGCATATAATCGGGCATATTGCTACGGCCCACTCATTTTGGCATAAGGCTAGCGGAGCAAAGAGAATCCTTTTCGCAATGGTACAACCCTGTTTTTTCGTCCGTGAAATTCCCGTGTATGGCGATGCCATTTTGGCGCCGATGGATGGCTATTCCGATTGGCCGTTCCGCTCGATATGCCGTGCGCTCGGCTCGGCGATGAGTTATACCGAATTTGTCAAAGCCGAGGACATCGTAAAAAACTTTCGCCGGGTACGCGCTAAATTGACGTATGAAGAGTGTGAACGTCCGGTGGTGTTTCAAATTTATGGGGATGAACCATCTACCCTGCTCGAAGCCGCACGCATTGTACAAGATTTAGGCCCTGACATCATTGATATTAACATGGGTTGCCCGGCCAAAAGCATTGCACACCGGGGTTGTGGTGTCGGATTAATGCGCACACCGCACAAAGTGGGACAAATTTTCGGCCTGCTGACCACCCATTTGCGCGTTCCCGTCACGGGCAAAATGCGCCTGGGCTGGGACGATTGTCTTAATTACAAGGAAATTGCCAAAATTGCCGAGGAAAACGGCGCGGCACTGATTGCCATTCATGGACGTACGAAGCAGCAGGGCTACAGCGGTCAGGCCAATTGGCAGGCCATTGCCGAGGTCAAAGCGCTTGTCAAAATCCCGGTGATTGGGAACGGCGATGTGCGGCAGGTGCAAGATATTCAGCGCATGAAAGAGATGACCGGCTGTGACGCGGTGATGATTGGACGCGGCGCGATTGCCAACCCCTGGATTTTTGCAGGTCTTAACCGCGCAGAGGTACCACCCGCACAAGTGCAAGCAACCATGCGCCAACATTTAGAGCGAAATATTGCCTTTTACGGGCCAGAAGATGGCGAGCGCCTCTTCCGCAAACATGCGATGCAATATCTAGGCCTACAGCGTTTCGACCGAGAAGCGCGCAAAGCCATTTTGAAGCAGCGCCCAAGCGGTGAATTTGCCCGCCTGTTGGAACAAATTCACGCCGAACTCACGCTTACTGACCCTTCACCAGGCCCACACCAATATTGACGTTCAACCGGTCGCCGAGCTCTTCGAGGGTTGCGCCCCATTGACTAAAAGGTATATGTGGTGGCACCAAGACGACGGCCTGCATGCTAAAGAGCGGCGTGCCGCTCATTGGCGCACGGGTCACGCTCGTATCGAGGGTTTCGATGTTGATTCCCTGAGCAGCCAAATGGCGGGCGATTTCATGAATGATGCCCTCATGGTCAGCGCCTAATACTTCGATTTGGTATGGCAGCCAACCTTTGTATGTTTCGGCATGTTTATCTTCGGTGGGCAACAGCAAGATGTGATAGCCTTCTGCCCGCAGGGCTTGAAAATCTTGCTCTAACCCTGCAAAGGCCGTCTCCGGCAGGCTAACCAGCATGAGCATAGCAAACTCGCCACCTAGGCGCGCCATGCGGCTCGATTGCACATTACCGCCACGCTGAACAAGGAGTTTGGTCACTGTTTCAACAATCCCCACCCGGTCGTGGCCGGTCAAGGTTAAGACGATGTCGGTCTGCATTTGGGAGGTCCTTTCTGCGCCTAAAACGCTCTCTTCAAGCACTTGCTCCAGTATAGCACGCCGATTTCAACCACGCACAATATAAATCATTGCAACGACCACGCCAATCGAAACGACCAACCAGCGCAGGGTGGCAGGTTTCACCGCTCCGGCCAGTTTTCCACCCAGCCAGCCACCCAACAGCGCACACACCGACATGACCAAAACCACCTGCCAAACCACCAACCCCGAAAACAAAAAAAAGACCGCTGCGGCCACATTGACGCTAAAAGCAACGCCTTGCTTGAGCGCATTCAGTTTGGTCAGCGATTCATCCATCGTCAACCCTAAGGCTGCCAGCACAATCACGCTCAAACCGGCTCCAAAATAACCGCCATAAATAGATGCCAGTCCAATGGGCAGAATACTCCACCATTCGGACACCTTGCCACCATGATGTTGCTCGGCACGGCGCACCAGCCATTTGCGCAGCGGGTCTTGCACTGCCAACAAGAGCGAGGCAGCCAAAATGAGATAGGGAACAATTTGGCGAAAGAGCTTTTCGCCCGTATAGAGCAACAAAACTCCGCCGAGCAAACCACCAATCACGCTGGCCGGCAAAATGTACCACAGCCGGAAGGATTGTTCTTTCATGTCTTTCCACTGCGCCAGGGTTCCCCCCAAATAGCCCGGCAAAAGCGCCACGGTATTGGTGACATTAGAAGCCACTGCTGGCACCCCCACCGCAATCAAAACCGGGAAAGTGACCAGCGTGCCGCCACCGGCCAGGGCGTTAATGGCTCCAGCCATCAGCGCCGCCAGGCCGACGAAGAGAAAATCAAGCGACTCAAGCATCGTGTGTCCATCCTTGTTGGTTTGTTGTCTGTTGTCATCAAAGAAACGGGTCAGGCGGATTCATGGGCAGAGTGGAACGGGACGAGAAGTCACCGGAAAGCCGAAGGCCTCGCGCACCGGCACACCATCCCATTCGGTCGGCACAGTGAGACCAAGCGCCCAGGCGGCTGTGGCAGCGGTGTCGGTGACCTGCACTGGTACAAGGAGTTCTCCCGGACGAATACCAGGGCCAGCAATCACCCAGGGAATGGTCATATCGAGTGGGTCGCGTGACCCATGGCTTTGCGCATGCCCGCCATGATCCGCGGTGATGATAACCAATGTATCCTTGCGCAGGTCGCGTACCTCCAAAAGCGCCAACAACTTGCCCAGCGCTTCGTCACCGCGCCGCGCCACACTCAGCTGTTCTGGAGAAAGCCAACCGTACTCATGCCCCATAAAGTCAATCGTAGGAAAGTGTACAAACAAAAGTCCGAACTCAGCGGGGAAGTTGTCCACCAGCCAATCGGCAATCACCACATCGCGGTCGTTGATGAAGTGAAAAAGCGTCAGGCTGGTTGGTTCGGTCAGTTGCGAGAGTTTCTGCTTGCCAACCACCATAATCGTTGGCAAACCCGCAGCGTGCACCAGGTCAAAGAGGTCTACACCTTGCGCATACCCCTGGGCCGGGTTGTAATCATTCCAAGTGACACCATGCTTTGTAGGACACATGCCCGATAGCATGGAAGCATGTGCTGGCAGGGTAGCACTCGGAAAAATGGTTTGGGCAGTGAGTGAATAAGCACCTGTTTGCATTAGCGCCAGGAGGTTGGGCATGGGCGCTTGGGCAATTGCATCTGGTCGCAGGCCATCAAAACTGACAATCAAAACGCGGCGGAGAGCGGGTGCGGGGGTCAGGCTGGGAACAGCAGTCCAGGTTGGCTCAAGCGTCCAAGTCGGGCGCGGGGTAAGCGAGGGGGTAAGCGTGAGGGTGGGCGCACGGGTTAGTGTGGGCTGGGCAGGCAAGCTCGGCGTAGGGACAGCTTGAGAAACGGGAGCCAAGCAGGAAACCAGAAGGAACGAAAAAGACAACAGAGCCGAAATCTGCCGGAGAGAAAAGAGAAACCTTGTAACACGCATCCATCTATCCTTTGCTAGCCGCCGCCAAAAGGCTTAAAACTTCTTCCACCACCTCCACAACGGCAGGCCAAACAGAAGCACAAACAGCGCAACCAGGATGAAAAACTCACCCCAGCCTACCGCAAGAACCGGGCGGCAGGCTAGGGCGGGCAACATCCACAGGCACAACAGCAGACGAGAAAACTTCATTGTGCCGCTATTGTACACGAATTGTCGAATCACAAATTGTGAATGCCCCACCCCGCTGTATAATTGGAGTACT
>QEXW01000149.1 GCA_003130845.1 Anaerolineae bacterium | reverse complement strand
TCTGAAAGGATTTTCCTATGACCAAAATCGCTTTCATCGGCGCAGGCAGTCTCGGCTTTACGCGCGGACTGGTGCGCGACATCCTGACCTTCCCGCTCCTGCAAGACGCCACCATCGCCCTGATGGACATCAACCAAGAACGGCTTGATTTTGCCGAGCGTTCCGTGAAACGCATTATCGAAGCAGGCAACTACCCGGCCAAAGTGCAGGCCACCCTCAGCCGTGAGGAAGCTCTGGAAGGCGCGGACGCCGTCCTTGTCACCATCCTAGCCGGAGATGTGAGCGTCTGGCGGCACGACATCGAAATCCCCAAAACGTACGGGATAGATATTAACGTGGGCGATACGCGCGGCGTTTCCGGCATTTTCCGCGCCCTGCGCACCATCCCGGTCATGTTGAGCATTGCCCATGATATGGAACGCCTTTGCCCCAAGGCCACCATGCTCAACTACACCAACCCGATGGCCATGCTGTGCCGCGCCATGCAGCGCGAGAGCAAAATCCAACTGACCGGCTTGTGCCACAGCGTGCAAGGCACGGCAGCCATGTTGGCGGGCTGGATTGGCGCGCCAATGAGCGAAATCACCTACACCTGCGCCGGAATCAATCACATGGCCTGGTATCTCAAATTCGAGTGGAACGGGCAGGATGCCTACCCGCTCATCCGCAAGGCCATCACCGAACGGCCTGAAATTTATAACGAGGAAATCGTCCGCAACGAGATGTTCCTGGCGCTGGATTACTACGTCACCGAATCGAGCGGGCACAACTCGGAATACAACTGGTGGTTCCGCAAGCGCCCCGACCTGATTGAAAAATACTGCACGCACGGCACGGGCTGGAACCCAGGCGAGTATGCCTACATCCTGCGCGAGTACGAACGCCGTGAAACCACCTGGAAGGATGAAGTCAACGACTGGTTCAACCAGCCGGTGGAACTGGAACGCGGACACGAGTACGCCGCTTACATCATCAATGCCCTGCAGGGCGGCGAGCCGTTCTGCTTCAACGGCAACGTGCCAAACACCGGCCTGGTGACCAACCTGCCGCAAGGCGCGTGCGTGGAAGTTCCGGTTTGGGCCAGCAAAAAGGGACTGGAACCGGTGCATGTCGGCGCGCTGCCGCCACAATGCGCCCTGCTGACCAACTTCAGTTCCCAAATCGAAGAAATGGCGGTCGAAGCCGCGCTCACCGGCGACCGGCGGCTGGTGTATCAAGCCATCGCCCACGACCCGCTGACCGCCGCCGTGCTCTCGCTGGCCGAAATCCGCGAGATGGTGGACAAGATGCTGGAGCAAAACGCGCCCTACTTGCCGCAGTTCAAGTAAACTTGCCCGCAGATTGTCCCGAAGGCTGGAAGACGGTCTTCGGGACGTATTCTCTTAAGGGAGATGTGCCGATGAAGACCCGCGAACTTGCCCTATTTCTGCTGATTTTCAGCCTGCTGACGGCCTGCATGGCGCGCCCAGTTGTTTCAACCCCACCAGCACCTGTTTCCGCAACGCCCACTTCCGCCCCGGCTGCCACCGAAGGCCCGGCGCCAGCCGTTGTAACCGTTGAACCCACCCTGCCCGATGGCGAACGCTGGCTCAAGCACTTCCGCGAAGACTTGCTGCCGTTTTGGGACCGCCCCGAAGCGCTTGGCAACCCGCTTGGCAATTTCCCCTCCAAACGCTGTAACGACGGCAGGCTGTACGATAAAAAATCCAACCCCTGCCCCGAAATCGGCGGCAACGGCTGGCTCAAACTCAACCTAGAATACACTGTCTCGCGCTCGCGCCAGACCTATGCCTACGGCGTCGCGTTCCACCTGACGGGCGACCCACGCTACCTGGAATACGCCAAAGCCGGGGTGGACTATCTGCGCCAGAACGCCTTCGACCGCAAGAACGGCGGCACCTACGCCCTGTGGAACGGCGAGAGCCAAACCTGGGAACCCGCTCTCCCATTCCGCAACCCCCAGGAACTGGCTTACTCCCTGCTCGGCATTTCGTTTTACTATTACCTGACCCGCGACCCCGAAGTCTTACCCGACATCCTGGCAGTGAAAAATTTCATCTTTGAGAACTACTACAACCCAGACCTGAACGCCCTGCAATGGATGCAGGCCGCCGATGGCAGCGGCACCAACCCACGCGATAAGCGCCTGGTGGCGCAATTAGACAACCTGAACGCCTACATGGTGCTGGTCACGCCGCTCTTGCCCGAACCGGAGCGAAGTCAATGGAAGGCGGATATGGTCAAACTTGCCAACCTGATGATTGACGAGTTCTATTCCGAAGAAGATGGCCTGTTCTTCCTGACCGTCAACGACCCCACGCAAAAGAGCCTGAAGAACGCCGGCACCGACTTCGGCCACTCCATCAAGGCGATGTGGATGATTTACCACGTTGGGCGCATTGCGGACGTGCCAGATTTGGTCTCCTTTGCCCAAACCAACGGCCCGCGCGTTTTAGAGCGAGCCTACCTGGCCGAAAACGGCTCGTGGGCCAACGGTTACGAAACGGGTGGCGTGCTTGTCAAGGACAAAGAATGGTGGGTTTACAACGAACTCAACCAGTTCACGCTCGAAATGGCGCTCGCTGACCCCTCGCTGGCGCGTTACCTGCCCCAGACCACCGACTACTACTTCCGCTATTTCGTAGACCACAAACACGGCGAAGTCTGGACAATGATTGACAACGCCACCAACCAGCCCAAAGCAGGCGCCTTGCCCAAATCCTGGCCCTGGAAGAACGCCTATCACTCCTTTGAACATGCCCTGATTGGCTACCTGACCGCCCAGCAGATGAACGCCCAGCCGGTGACGCTCTATTACGCCTTCCAGCACAAACCCGCCGAAAGTGCCATCCAGCCTTACTTCCTGCGCGGCGACCTGGCGAAACTGGAGAGCGAACAAAAAGACGGCCTGACCGTTTACCGCGCCGAATTTCGGAACATCCGCTGAACCTGTCCCGCCCCCTCTCCCGCTGGGAAAGTCTTGGCAAGGCAAGATGGATAACGCTTTATCTCCGCCCGCTCTTATCCGAAACCCCTCTCCCGCCGGGAAAGTCTTGGCAAGGCAAGATGGATAACGCTTTATCCTCGACCGCTCTCATCCGAAACCCCTCTCCCGCCGAGAAAGTCTTGGCAGGCAAGATGGATAACGCTTTATCTCCGCCCGCTCTTATCCGAAACCCCTCTCCCGCCGGGAGAGGGGCAGGGGTGAGGGGAAATCCGCCAGTGATACTTTTATGAAACCCCAACCCTTCCTCGAATCCTACTTCATCAACCGCCATCCGCTGCGCACGCTCTGGCTGTTGTTCGACGCCGACCGTCCGCGCCTGGTGGTGGCGGTGATTGCCTTCATCATCAAGCACAGCCCGGTTTGGTTGCTGCCCCTGCTGACTGCCAACATCATTGATGTCGTTGTGCAGCAAAAGCCCATCGCCGAATTGTGGTGGAACGCGCTCCTGCTGGCTTTGCTGATTTTTCAGAATATGCCCATGCACGTTCTGTACATGCGCGAGTTGAGCACCGCCCTGCGCTGTGTGGAAACCCGCCTACGGTCGGGGCTTTCGCGCCAGTTACAGCGGCTTTCGATTGGCTATTTCACCCGCGCCAGCGCCGGCGTGCTGCAAACCAAAGTGGTGCGCGATGTGGAAAATATCGAGCAAATGGTGCG
>QEXW01000148.1 GCA_003130845.1 Anaerolineae bacterium | reverse complement strand
TTTGTGTGTTGGTTCACAGGCGGGGCAGCGGATGGGGCAACGGATGGGCAACGGATGGTGAAGCGGATAAGCGGATGGGGGCAACGGATGGGCAACGGATGGTGAAGCGGATAAGCGGATGGGGCAACGGATGGTGAAGCGGATAAGCGGATGGGGGCAGCGGATGGGGCAGCGGATGGTGAAGCGGATAAGCGGATGGGGGCAGCGGATGGTGAAGCGGATAAACGGATGGGGGCAGCGGATGGGGCAACGGATGGTGAAGCGGATAAACGGATGGGGACAACGGATGGTAGCGGGGGAGTGGTAAGGAAGAGTTTTACTCGGAATGGAGGGCAAGTTCCATTTCTACGCAGTGTAATCCAGGGGCGTAGTAGTTTGGCTTAAAGTCAGTCTGACGAAAGCCAAAGCGTATAAAGAAATCTTGGCTGTGTTGGCTGGTATGGACGATGACGCGCGTTGCTAAGGTTTTTTGCAAAATGATTTTGATGCGTTCTTGTAGAAGAAAGGTGCCGATTCCCTGCCTATGTAGGTTTCTGTGTACCATGCCCCAGACAAGGACGATGATTCCTTCAGGTTTCGTTCCATATCCTCCACAGCCAACAATTTGTTCTTGCATTTCGACGACAAAAAAAGGACACGGCAGTTTTTCAAGAAACTGTTCGAAGTCCAGGCGTTCGGTAGGGTGGAAGTATTTTGGGGTGTTGCTTTCAAAGATTGCCAGGCAGGCAGGTTGGTCTGCCGGTGTGTAGGGACGTAGGGTGAGTGGTTTATTGGCCAAGTTCTTCCAGTAGGGTTTGCATTTCGTTTTCTTCGGTTTTCTGACGGTCGAAGTATTCCGTCATGAATTGTGACCGGCGCAGTCGCAGCGCCATGGGGGCAACGCTCATCAGGTCGGTTGATGAGACGGTTTCGCGGTTGTCGGCAGCAGCGTAGGCACGCGCAGCTTCAAACCAGGTGATTTCGGCTCGCAGGGAGTCTATGCCCATTTTTTGGATGAGATGAATGGCGCGTGTGGCGAGGTCATCAGGGAGTTGTACTTGTCTAACAATCTTGCGCGCCGATTGGAGTTCTTCTCGGGCTTCGGCGATTTCGTAGGCGTATGCGTTAATCATGGCACGGGGGTTGGTCAGGTAGGCTTGGACGCGCCGATAGGCTTCTAGGCGTTCTTCGGCATTGGTTAGACCCCGCACAATGACACGCAGGCCGAAGCGGTCTAGGATTTGTGGCCGTAGTTTGCCTTCTTCTGGGTTCATTGAGCCAATCAGTAAGAAGCGCGCTCGGTAGGTGGCCGAGACCGGCCCACGCCGCACGGTGTAGGTGCCTTGGGCGGCAGCATCTAGGATGGCGTCTATGATGTCGTCGGAGAGTAGGTTGATTTCGTCAATGTATAGTAGGTTTTTGTCGGCTTGTGCTAGGATGCCGCGCCGAATTCGCATGCGTTCGTGTAGCGCGGCGCGCTCGTCTAGTCCGCCGACGACGTCTTCTAGGCGGGCGTTAAGTGGTAGCTCCACGAGGCGCACTCTATCCGGGGCGGTGAGAGGTTTGCCTTCTGCGTATTTGCGCGCGCATTCTGGGCAGACGGCATCTATGCCGCCGGTTTCTATGTCTTCGGGCAGGCAGCCATAGTAGCAGGTGGAGCGTTGTATCATTGGCAGTAGGTCGAGCAGAGAGCGTACTGCGGTGGTTTTGGCTGTGCCACGCGGTCCAATGAGTAGGATGCCGCCTATATTCGGGTTGATGAGTCCGAGCAGTAGGGCCAGTTTCATTTCGGCTTGCCCAACGATGGCTAGGAAGGGAAAGGGTAGAGGCTCGGCGATGCCTGAATCGCCCATTTGCGCTAGGTCTTGGGCGATGTTTTTGACCGATGCGAAGTCGAGTAGTTCTTTGAGGGAACGGAAGTGTCGCGCCGGTTGGGTGCTTTCGTTGGAAGGTGTGGCGGTTTCAGGGGAGGCTTCAGGTGTAGTCATGGTTGTTTTTGCTCTAGTCGTTGCCGCTGACGTTGTTTGCCGGCTTCGAGTTTTTGTTGTTCTTCCGGTGTTTCAGCAAAAACGGGTGGTACCGGCGATGGCTCACCAGTTTCATCGAGGGCGACATAGACTAAGTAGGCTGTGTTGGTATGGGTGCGTTCTCCGGTGACGGGGTTTTCGGCTTCGACTTGTACTTCGGTTTCGATGGAGGTGCGCCCGGTGTAGGTCACTTGTGCGGTGAGTGTGACGAGTTCTCCTACTTTAATCGGTTGGCGAAAGCTCATGCGGTCTATGGCTACGGTTACTACGCGTTGACGCGCATGCCGCATGGCGGCCAGGGCTCCGCATTCATCAACCAGTTTCATAATCCAGCCACCATGTACGTTGCCAAGCGGGTTGGCGTGTTCGGGTTGCATGAGTTGCGCCAGGCTGACATGGGAACTACGCATGGGTTTGGGGGCAAGTCGTTGTGTTGTCATTGTTAAGTCTAAGTTTTGCGTGCTATTCGTTGGTCAATCCATGTCGGCGCGAAATTCGCCCGAGTCTAGGGTGTGTAGCAACTCAGGTTCGTCTTGTAAGACGTCTATTATTTCAAATGGTACATCGCTCATCATTTTGGGTAAGGGGTTGCTGGAGGGAATGCGTATGCGTCCAGGTGGGGCAGGGGGTTTTAGGCGGGGCCGCTCTTCTTGCGAGCGTTTGCGGAAGATGCGCGGGTCGTTGGTCAGGTAGCCAACGTAGTGTCCAAGCACGGAGTAGACTTCGCGTTGGGGGGTGACGAAGCCAATCCATTCGCCCTGTCGGTTGAATAGATAGGGGTATACCAGGAAGGCATCGGCGTCACCGCGCGAGGAGAAGATGGGTATGATGGTGTTGGTCATAGCTAATCTATATCATTATACGTCCAATAGCGGTTGACGAAATAGTTCCACAACATGACAATTGCAATCGCGAGGGCAAGTGTGGCATTGTGGCTAATGAAGGTATGGCTATGAGCCAGTAGGTTGAGCGTGGATTGTTCCAGCAGATGGTCGAGAGCAGGTTCGCCAATTTTTAGGATGGGGACGCGGATGACCAGTCCAATGGCATTAACGATGGTGAACTGCACGAGTTGCTCGACGATGTGCTTGGTGCGCGATTCCGGGTATGTCCATAACCGATTCCAGGTGAAGTTGCTCAGCACGGCACAGACGAACGAAACACTACCGGCGATGACTAATGTGGCTTGGAATAGCCAGACCAGTAGGTTCATTACGCCGAAGTCAATCAGTGCACCCAATGCGCCAACTAGCGCAAATTTGATGAACCGTGTCCGTTCTACCGGGTTCTTGAGCAAGGCTGTCATTCTGTCAGACCAAGTTTTTGTTTGAAATAAGGGATGGTGCGCCGCAGACCTTCTTCTAGGGTGGTTTTGGGTTCCCAACCGAGAATTTGGCGGGCGCGTGTGATGTCGGGCCGGCGGCGTTGTGGGTCGCGGGCGCTGCGGGCGTTCGGTACAAATTGGATGCCGGCGGGGTTGCCGGTGACACGATTGATGACTTCTGCAAATTCTAGGATGCTCATTTCGACCGGGTTGCCAATGTTGACGGGCATGTGTTCGTCCGAGTATAGCAGGCGGATAACGCCCTCGATTAGGTCATCTACGTAGCAGAAGGAACGGGTTTGTGAGCCATCGCCGTAGACGGTGAGCGGTTTGCCGAGTAAGGCTTGTTTGAGCAGGTTGGGTAGTGCGCGGCCGTCTTCTAGGTCCATACGGGGGCCATAGGTGTTGAAGATGCGCACGATGCGGGTATCTACGCCGTGTTGGCGGTGATAGGCGAGGGTTAGCGCTTCGGCAAAGCGTTTGGCTTCGTCATATACGGCGCGTTCGCCGGCCGGGTCTACGTTGCCGGGGTAGGATTCTTTCTGGGGGTGTTCGAGTGGGTCGCCGTAGATTTCGCTGGTGGAGGCGAGTAGGAACCGAGCGCGGTTGGCTTTGGCCAAGCCTAGGGTGTTGTGTGTTCCGAGTGCCCCGGCTTTCATGGTTTGGATGGGCAGGTTGAAGTAGGCCAGCGGTGATTGGGGGTTGGGACTGGCCGGTGAAGCAAAGTGCAAGACAGCATCTACTTTGCCGGCAATGTAGATGTAGTTAGAAACATCATGTTTGTAGAAGGTGAAGTTTTCTCGTCCCATTAGGTGGGCGATATTTTCTTTTGAGCCGGTGATAAAGTTATCTAAGCCGACAACCTGGTGTCCTTCTGCAAGCAGACGGTCGCATAGGTGCGAACCGAGAAAACCGGCCGCGCCGGTGATGACGATGCGCATTCTTCCTCCGAACAATTTGTTTTGAGATTATATTGAAATCAGGGGATGTTTTCTTTCCCCAATTTTACCTGTTCTTTAGGGGTTACTTCCAATCTATTGTTTGTATCAATCCGTCATTGGTGACCTGTGTGGCTTGGCCGGTGGCGGCGTCTATCATCCACAGGTTGCCTTCATAGACAATGGCAACGAAATCTCCCTCCACAAAGGATGGGGCTGATGGTGACCAAACCGGTGTTTGTGGTTGTAGGCCGGGGGCTCCCGGCGAGGGAAAGACGATGCGCCGGTTTGAGCCATCACGGTCCATGAGTACAAGTTGGTATCCAGAAATATCCGATTGCTGTGGCAGCAGTGCTTGCAGGTAGGCAATGTAGTACGCCATTTCTGTTCCTTGCTTGGCAATGCGCGAGGCGGATGGGTAAGCAAACATGCCGCTGTGGGTTTTGATGCGTACTAAGGTATCTGAATCCAGAGAGAGTGCGTTTAGGTCGAAATTGGGCGATTCTTCTGGGTTGACAAGGCCAGGAGGGGGAGCATGTGTGACGATGAACAGCGTGCGTCCATCGGCGCCCCAACCGAGAGGTGGGATGAGCGCCCATTCGGAACGGGTCTGAAGGGGGGTGATTTCTAGCAAGGGGAGCAGGCGTTTTTCTCGAAAGCTAACCAGACCGATGCTATCTGGACGGCTGTAGGCGAGCAGATTACCCGTAGGTGACCAGACGTAGGCGGTGCCCCACCAGCCATAGACACCGCCGGTATTGGCTTCGATGATTTTTTCACGTACGCCTAGGTTGCCGTTGGGGGCAAATTTCATCCGGTATAGGTCATTGTTGGCTTGCCAGCCCGGTGCGGCAGCGCGTGGTTCGACGGTCGAGTAGAGTAGGGTGAGTGAGGCGAGGGGGTCGAAGTCGGCAAAGTGAATGATGTTGGGCGTGCGCAGGTTGATGGGTTTGGCTTTGGGGTCGGTGATGTCTAGTACCCAGAGGGTGTTGATTTCTTGTTCGGCGGGTTTGGCTGATTTGCGGGTGTAAAGCAACCAGCGTCGGTCTGGAGACAGTCGAAAGATGCGCCCGTCGAGTGGGGTGGCAGGGTCGTCAACGATAACGAGGGGAATGCGGTTGGAGGTCGAGCCTTCCATCATCCAGGCACTGCCGGCTGCTAGGTACACGAGTTTTCCGGCAATGGGCAAGGGGGCAAAAGGTGCACGCGCACCAATCATGATAATTTCCGGCAGGGCTGGTTCTAAAATGGTGATGCGTGAGGGGGCTCGGTTGATTAGCACGCCGTTTTCAAAGTATTTGCGGTAGGTGATTTCTCGCAGCCCGTTTTTTCCTGGTTGTAAAATTAATGTTTCGCCTTGGGGCAGAGATTCGTTGCGGACGATTTGCCGTTCGTAGGGGATGATTTCTTGTTCGGTTTCAAATTCTTCGCGTCCCCGTATGATTTCAATGCTCAATCCCTGGCTGACCAATGCATATAGTGGTGGTTGCACTTTATCCAGGCTGCCGATGGACACGCCGGCCGTTTGAAGTGCTTCGGCTACGGTGCTGCCGGTGGGGACTTGTGTGCTATAAGTTTGGTCGTCGGCGCGGATGTTGACTTGAACGTTGACGTTGCCTTGTGAAATCTGGGGTGCAAGACAGCTGCTCAGCAGCAGGCTCAGGGCTAGATACCCACAGAGAAGCCAGGTCGTAACGGTACGAGCCTGGCGCTGGTCGTTAAGGGGGATGAGGGAGCCGTGTATACCGCGTTGTTTGAATAAGAGCGCAGTGTTCATTCGGGTATAATCGGGCTACTTGGTTCGCCCGGTCAGTGTCAGGTTGCCGTCGGTGATTGTGATGCTTTGCAAGCGAAAGCCAATGGCTGCTGGTCCAAGTGCACCGGTGAAGGCTTCGCGTATCAGGCCGGAGATGGTCTTGTTTAATCCTTCGGGGGCCGGTAAAGGACCAAAATCAGTGGAGATGACTTCAATGACGGGTTGTCCGGTGGCATCTACTGTGGCAGAAATGACAATGCGCACGTTGGCTTGTAAAATACCCTGGGTGGCTTTGCCGTAAATTTCAATTTTGCCATCGCGCAGGTAGACCTGCGGTTCGGTGATGAGCGGCGTCTCGTCTTTGGAGAGGGTGGCAGCAACCAAAGATGTCAATTGGCTCTCTGAAACGCTGAGAGAGAGTGTGCCACTCTGGGCTGCGGCGGTACGGGCGGCTTTTATCTGTTCTTCTAGGGTGAGGGCTGATTCGGTAGAAATCGGTACGCGCGTTTCTGGGTATTCTGGGCCGCCCGCTTGGATGGTGCAAGCCAAGGAGGCTGTCAGCAGGCTGATTAAAACCAGGATGATGATGGATTGATTTGTTTTCATTGTTTTTCTCCCATCTACGAATAAAATTGGGATTTGTATTGAGTTTTCTAGACTTGTAGTGCAAGCAACGTAGATGCTGCACCGCAGATTTTGCCTAAAAAGCGGAGCAATTATAGCATGAGCGAATTTCAAAACCTTTCAGAACCAGCGTTACCCGTTTTGTTAGAAGGTCTTTTGTTTGTGGCGGCCGAACCGGTTAGTCCGGCGCAGTTGGCCGCTGCTCTGGAGTTGAGCGTGACCGAAGTGGAAGAAGGTCTGGCGGCGTTGGAAGAGCAGCTGCAGACTCGGGCCTTGCGTCTTCAGCGACATGCTGGCCGGGTGCAGTTGACAACCGCGCCTGAATTGGCCGATTCGGTCGAGCGTTTTTTGGGGTTAGAAGCAACGAGCCGCCTGAGCCGTGCTGCTTTGGAGACGTTGGCGATTGTTGCCTATCAGCAGCCAATTACGCGCCCCGCTGTAGATGCTATTCGCGGCGTGAACAGTGATGGTGTGATTAAGAGCTTGTTAAGTAAAGGGTTGTTGCAGGAGGTTGGACGCTCTGAAGGGCCAGGACGGCCTATTTTGTACGGGACTACACCGCAGTTTTTGCAGCATTTTGGTCTGAATGCGCTTTCTGAATTGCCGCCGCTTAATATCACCGATAGCGGTGAAAAGGATGTGGAGTTGCTAAAAGGTTAGGTTTGGGGCGTATCGCTTGGGGTAAAGTTGTGTTAAGACCGTAGGGCAACGTTTCAGGTTGTCTTGCGGTTTTTTTGTATGTGTGGTTTCTGGTTAATCCGAGTCTGGTCGTGTTGTAGGTCACATTTTGCCCCAGAATGGGATGTTTGAGAATTTCGCGCAGTAGCTTGCTTGAAGCGCGCACAATTTTATTTTTCGGAGAAAACAAATGAATCGAAAACGTGTCGTTGTTACCGGGTTGGGGTGTGTTAGCCCGTTGGGAAATACGATGCAAGATACTTGGAGTGCTCTTATCGCCGGGAAATCGGGTGCAGGGCCGATTTCTTTGTTCGATGCTCGTCACCATAAAACGCGCTTTGCTTGTGAAGTGAAAGGGTTTGACCCTGCGGCGTTGTTTGGAAATCGCGAGGCGCGTCGTATGGATCGTTTTTGTCAGTTTGCGGTGGCTGCTGCGCAGGAGGCGGTTCAACAGGCTGGTTTGTCGGTTACTGAAGCCAATCGAGACCGCATCGGTGTTCTGGTGGGTACTGGGATTGGTGGAATTGGCACGCTTGTAGAGCAAATTGAAGTGTTGCGGGAGAAAGGCCCTGAACGGGTGAGTCCGTTTCTGGTGCCGATGATGATTGCTGATAATGCGGCTGCTACGATTGCTCTTCGGATGGGGGTGCGCGGCCCGAATGCGGCGTATGTCACTGCGTGTGCAACAGGTTCGAATGCAATTGGCGAGGCGATGGAGGTGATTCGGCGCGGTGCGGCGGATGTGATGTTGGCCGGTGGGGCGGAGGCTTCGATTGTCTCTGTGGCTATGGCTGGCTTAAATGTGATGACCGCCCTTTCGACGCGGAATGATGACCCGCAGGGTGCTTCGCGCCCCTTTGACCGTGACCGTGATGGTTTTGTGATGGGTGAAGGCGCGGGAATTCTGGTGCTTGAGTCGTTAGAGCATGCTCTGGCGCGGGGTGCGCATATTTTGGGTGAGGTTTCTGGTTATGGCACGACGGATGATGCGCATCATATTTCGGCTCCGGCTGAAAATGGCGCAGGCGCTGCACTTTGTATGAAACTGGCGCTGGAAGATGCTGGATTGAAGCCGGAACAGATTGATTATATTAATGCGCACGGCACTTCTACCCCGCTCAACGATAAATCGGAAACGGCTGCCATTAAAACGGTGTTTGGTGAATATGCATATCGGGTGCCGGTCTCTTCGACAAAATCTATGACCGGGCATTTGTTGGGCGCTTCAGGGGCGGTAGAAGCAGCTATTTGCGTACAAGTTTTGTTGCACGGCATTCTTCCTGCTACTATCAATTACACCACGCCTGACCCTGATTGTGACCTGGATTACATACCAAATACACCCCGCCAAGCCAATCCTCGTCACATTATGTCCAATTCTTTTGGGTTTGGTGGTCATAATGCTACGCTCATTTTTAGTCGTTATGAATAAAGAATTGGGTAGCATCTGATTTTGGAATGTAGGAGTTGCTATGCCATACGCACATATCACCGGTTGGGGCATGGCCGTCCCCAATAAGGTGCTGACGAATGACGAACTGAGCAAGATGGTTGAAACCAGCGATGCGTGGATTCGGGAACGGACCGGTATTCGTGAGCGGCGCATTGCTTCCGATTCGGAAACTGCCTCTGCTTTAGGCGCTGAGGCGGCTTTTAAGGCGCTCAGTATGGCCAGGTTATTGCCCAATCAGGTGGACCTGATAATTTGTGCGACTTCGTCGCCGGAGTATATTTTCCCTGCTACGGCTTCTCTGATTCAGGACAAACTTGGGGCCTCGAACGCTGGTGCTTTTGACCTTTTGGCGGCTTGTACTGGGTTTATTTATGCCTTGGATATGGCTGCGCAGTCGATTCGTTCCGGCGCGCTCAAGACGGTTCTGGTCGTTGGCGCGGAGAATCTCTCCCGTTATACAAATTACAAAGATCGCAACACTTGCATCTTGTTTGGTGATGGTGCAGGGGCGTTTGTTTTACAGGCTAGCGAAAAACCGGGCGGTGTGATGCGTTCGGTTCTGCATTCTGATGGCTCAGGGGGCAAATTCTTGTTTGTGCCTGCTAGCGGAAGCCATAGTCCGGCCAGCGAGGACACGGTGCGTAATGGCTTACACTTTATTCACATGGATGGCAAGGAAGTTTTCCGTTTTGCAACGCGTGTGATGGCTCAGGCCACGCTGGAAGCAGCAGAGAAATCAGGCTGGAAGCCCGATGAATTGAGTTTGGTCATTCCGCATCAGGCCAATATTCGCATTATCGAGGCCGCAGCGCGCGGTTTGAAAATGCCCATGGAAAAATTTTTTGTAAATTTGGAGCGTTACGGGAATACTTCGACGGCTTCTATTCCAATTGCTACTGTAGAAGCCGTGCAAGTGGGTAAGTTGAAGCCTGGGGATAAGGTGGTGTTTGTGGGCTTTGGCGCTGGGCTGACTTGGGGGGCTTTGGCGGCGGAGTGGACAGGACCTATCTTGCCCGAACGCACCATTCGCGCTGAGTGGTTTAAGCCGTTTGCGCGTGTTCGTTCTCTGTTGCGGCGTCTGTTGCGGATGCTGGAAGGTATTTTGTTTGGCCGCGAGCCGTAGTCTGTGGTAAGATAACCAAGAAAGGAGTCTGGTATGATACGATTGGGTCCTGCCGAATTGGTTATCGTCTTGGTCATTGTTGTTCTTTTGTTTGGACCGGGCCGCATCAGCAATGTTTTAGGTGAGTTAGGCAAAGGGCTGCGTTCGTTCAAGGATGCTTTGAGCGGAGAAAAGCCGGATGAAGCGCCCCAAACAGAGCAAGGCAAACGTGTAGAATGATAACTGCAGGCTCCCGGCAAAGGGAGCCAGTTTTTTCTTATGAGAACTTCTTTGCACTTTCTTGATCCGCACCCAGTTGGCTCGCCGGTGGTACTGCTCTTGCATGGGTTGGGAGCCAACGGTTCGATGTGGACGCTGCAATTCGAAGATTTAATGGCTGCCGGGTTTCGTCCTATCGCGCCCGATGTGCCTGGTTTTGGAAATTCGCCGTATGATGGGCGCGGATGGAGTATTCGGCGGGTAGCGGCTGATTTTGTTGCTCTTTTAAGGGAGTTGCAGACCGGCCCGGTGCATGTCGTGGGCCTTTCGATGGGCGGGGTGATTGCTCAGCAGTTGGTGCTGGATTTTCCTGAGATGGTGCGCAAATTGGTGCTGGTAAGCACGTTTAGTGTTTTGCGCCCGGCCAATTTTTCTCAGTGGTTGTATTTTTTGCAGCGGCTGCTGGTGGTGCATTGGGTAGGGTTGGAAGGGCAATCGAAACTTGTGGCGCAGCGGGTGTTTCCGGCGCCAGAACAGGAATCTTTGCGGGCGATGGCCGCCGAGCAGATTGCGCGTGCCGACCCACGTGCCTATCGTGCGGCCATGCGACAGTTGGCGTTATTCGATTCGCGTAAACGGCTGCGGGAGATTCGTGTCCCGACTTTGGTTGTCAGTGGTGGACGTGATACAACCGTTTCTCCCGAACGTCAGCGATATTTAGCGCAGGGAATTCCGGGTGCCCGTCAGGTGCTTATTCCTGATGGAGGGCATGCTTTGGCAATTGACCAAGCGCAAACGTTCAATCAGGTTCTGTTGGAGTTTCTCCAATAGTCTTTAGGAACTGTTTCAGTGTCTCGGCGGAGCGTTTGGCGTGTAGGGCGCCGCGTTCGCGTTTGCTATGTCCTCCCGCATCTAAAGCAGGCAGAATGCCAAAGTTGGCTTTCATGGGTTGGAAGTCTTTCATTTCAGCGTGTGTGATGTACCAGCACAGGGCACCCAGCATGGTTTCGCGAGGCAGTTCAAGCGGGGTTTGACCCTGTAGTAGCCGGGCGGCGTTCCAACCGGCTAACAAACCGGTGGCGATGTTGCCCATGTAGCCTTCGACCCCCGTAATTTGCCCAGCAAACCACAGGTCGGCGCGGTTGCGGGTTTGGAGAGTGGGTTGCAACAGCTTGGGTGCCGCGATGAAGGTGTTGCGGTGCATTTGCCCATAGCGCACAAATTCTGCCTTTTGTAAACCCGGAATCATGCGGAAAACACGCCGCTGTTCGGAAAAGGTCAGGTTGGTCTGAAACCCCACCATGTTGTACAGGTTGCCGGCTAGGTTGTCTTGTCTTAGTTGAACAACAGCATACGGACGGCGCGGCACGCGTGGGTCGGACAGACCGACGGGACGCATGGGGCCGTAGGCCAGGGCTTTTTCGCCGCGCGCGGCGATGATTTCAACCGGCAGGCAGCCCTCGAAGTAGTGTTCATCTCCAGCGCGTACACCACTTTCGAGCGCCCGCTCGAAGGTTTTCAGGGGAATTCGTTCGGCGGTGCGCAAGGCTTCGACAAAGGCCAGGTAATCGGCCTTGTTGTGAAACGGACAGTTGATGTAATCGCCAGATTCTTCCCCGGCGTCCCAGCGCGAGGCGCGGTAGGCGATGGACATATCAATCGAACTCGCTTCGAGAATGGGGGCAATGGCGTCAAAAAAGTACAGGTGCTGTTCGCCGCTGAAGCGGGCAATGGCCTGTGAAAGGCGCGCCGAAGTGAGCGGACCGGAGGCCACAATCACCGGTTCGTCCGGGATTTCGGTCATCTCTGCGCGGATAATTTGAATGTTGGGGTGGGTGCTTAGCCGAGCGGTGACGGCTTGTGCAAAGGCTTGGCGGTCCACTGCCAGCGCTGTGCCGGCAGGCAAGGCGGTTTGTTCGGCTATGCTGAGCAAGAGTGACCCCAGTCGGCGCAGTTCCGCCTTGAGAACGCCCGAGGCTCGATCGGGTAGGTTTGAGCCAAGCGAGTTGGAGCAAACCAGCTCGGCGAGGTCGCCGCTCACGTGCGCTCCCGTTTCGACCGATGGGCGCATTTCGTACAACTTGACGTGAATTCCACGCTGTGCGGCTTGCCAAGCAGCCTCTGACCCGGCCAACCCGCCACCGATGATTATGAGTTCTTTACGGTTAAAGGATGTCATTCTTTTTATACTTTCCTTGAGCGGATGACTATTTTACCATCTGTGAAATGTTCTCGACTTGCGCGTATCTTATGTATAATCAACGCATGGCGGAAAATCCCCTGTTTTTGCGGCTAAAAGAAGCTTGTCAATTGACCGATGCCTGCTGGGCAGCCTACACCTTTCGTGAGGGAGATGTGTGGCGGCTGGGGGATGTGTATCATCTTTCTAAGTCATCACAAGCCATGCTGACGGCCTTTCTTAACGAACCTGGTTCGGCGACCTGGTTAGGTGGTGCATTGACGGGTGGGCGAGCACGCTCGCGCACTCTGCAGGACCGCTCATCGTTGGGGTGCACGCGCGTGTATGCTTTTCCTGCGGGCTTGATGACGCTGGTTGTGGTTGGGGCGCAAGCAGAGTTAGATACGCGCGCCCAGCGCATTTGGAAATTGGCGATGCTGAGCGACCCATTCCCGCCTCCTTCACCGGGTGAAGTCAGCCTGTTGCAACAAACCGTGATTGAATTGCAGAATACCCAACAGGAGTTACAAGCCCGTATCAGTGCCCAACGGGAGGCTGAAGCTCGGCTGATTCAGGCGGCAAAATTGGCTGCGGTAGGTGAGATGGCGGCAGGGGTCGCCCATGAACTCAACAATCCTTTGACAACCGTTGTGGGGTTTACCGAGCTGGCGCTAGAAGAATTACCGCTCGACTCTCCTTTGCGTCGGGATTTGGAATTGGTCTTGAAAGAATCGCGCCGGGCGCGTAGCGTCGTACGCCGTTTGTTGGATTTTGCTCGTCAGGGGGAAACCAACCGAGTTAAGGCTGATATTAACGAAATTGTGGAAGATGTGTTGTTACTCACCAAGCACCTTATGCATACCAATAACGTTCAGCCGGTGGTTCGGTTGGGTGAAAATCTGCCTTGGGCTTCCATGGACCGCAATCAAATTAAGCAGGTGGTCATTAACTTGATTAACAATGCACTCTATGCCATGCCCCGAGGTGGACAGTTAGAGGTGGAAACCGCTTGTCAACCACGCTATAACCGGCAGTGGATTACCCTGGCAGTGCGTGATACCGGCGTCGGCATTCCTCCTGAAAATTTAGCGCGCATTTTTGAGCCTTTTTTTACCACACGTGGCGACCGGGGGGGGACTGGTCTGGGTCTTTCTGTGACGTATGGCATTGTGACTGAGCATAGCGGCATGATTGAAGTGGAAAGTGAAGTAAATGTTGGGTCATCCTTTATCGTTTGGCTGCCTTTGGAGGAAGCAGCGTGAACTATTCTCGCATTCTGGTTGTTGATGATGAGCCTGGCATTACGCTGTTGTGTGAGCGTTTGCTTGCCAAAGCCGGCTTTCACGTTACTGCTCATACCGATCCAGCATTTGCACTGGAACTCCTTAAAAAAGAGCGCTATGATTTGTTGCTGGTAGATATTCGCATGCCTGAAATTAGCGGTTTTGATGTCATCCAGAAAGCGCGTGAAACGCAAAGTGAGATGGCCATTTTGGCCATGACCGGCTTTGGTACGGTCGAGACGGCCATTCAGGCCTTGCGGCGTGGGGTAGATGGTTTGATTCTTAAGCCTTTTGAAAAGGATGAACTGATTCAAGCGGTTCAACAGGCTTTGAGTGATAGCCAGCAAAAACAGGATGCTGCTCGTGTGCAGGCTTTGCGCCCGCTGTTTAGTGTGACCGAAACCTTGCTCTCAGAAACTCGACCAGAGCATTTGTTGCAATTGATTTTGGATGTTGTCTCGGCACAATTACGTTGTTCTAACGTGGGCTTTTACCAGGTGACCGAAAAGGACCGAACCTTAAAATTGCTGGCTGGACGCGGCAAATTACTTTCGGATGGCGTGGTGAGCGAAACCGGCAACCCGGTGACGCGTGCTGCCGCGCTCGGCGTGCCGGTATGGGGCAATATGAGTGATCCCGGTTTGAAGCGTGATTTGTATCAAGCCGGTCTGAGTAGTATGATGTGCGTGCCAACTTCGCTTGTGAATATCTCTTCTGTCTTATTTGTGGCGCGTGATGCCGGTGAACCGGTCTTTCGCGAGGCCGAACTGGAGATGTTTCTTATTCTGGCACGACAGGCAACGATTGCTATGGAAAATGCCCGCCTCTATGAAGAGTTGCGTGCCTATGTTCGTCGCGTGGAAGAATCCCAGCAGGCTCTGGTGCAGGCCGAAAAACTGGCTGCTGCTGGTCGCTTAACTGCCTCGATTGCGCACGAAATTAACAATCCTTTGCAAGGGGTGCGTAACTGCTTTCACTTGGCAACGCGAGAGGATATTCCTGTAGAAATGCGCCAGAAATATCTGACCATGACTCAGCAAGAACTTGACCGGCTGATGACCACCGTTCAACGAATGCTCGATTTTTACCGACCCAGTGCTGAATTCAAACCGGTACAAGTTCTGGATTTGTTAGAGCATGTTCTTAACCTTTTAGGGCAGCAGTTACGCGAGCGTAACATTCGTGTTACGACCTCCTGGCCGGCGCGTTTACCTAGTGTGCGTGCCATCAGCAATCAGATTGAACAGGTTTTTATCAACCTGGTCTTGAATGCGTTTGATGCTATGCCGCAAGGAGGCGAATTGTGGATTAGCATTGCCCAAAAGCGCCGGATGATTGAAATCCTGTTTCAGGATACCGGTCCTGGCGTTCCGCCCGAGGTACGTGCGCACATTTTTGAACCTTTTGTCAGCACCAAAGGCAGTGGCACCGGCTTGGGGCTTTCCGTTAGTTATGATATTGTGACGGCGCACGGCGGTAATCTGGAATTGCTTGCAAATCGTCAGCCAGGAGCCTGCTTTCGTCTTTTACTTCCAATTCATCCTACGAGGGAGATACACGCATGAAAACCAATATCCTTGTTGTTGATGACGAACCGGTTGCCCGCCAGTCGTTGAGCGATATTTTGCGGCTGGAAGGCTATAACGTGACCGCTGTTGCGAATGGAGAACAAGCGGTTGAACATGTTCGCAACCACTCGGTGGACCTGATTGTGTTGGATTTGAAAATGCCTGGCATGAACGGCCTAGATGTCGTCCAGGTGGTCAATCAGGTGTCTCCTGATACGGAAATTATTCTTTTGACGGCCTTCGGTTCGATGGAATCGGCCGTAGAAGCCTTGCGTCAGCGTGTGCATGATTATCTGCTTAAGCCTGCCTCCCCCACTCAAGTGCTGGAAAGTGTCAAACGTGGGTTAGCGCGACGTGCCGCGCGCTTGCAAAAAAGCGACAGCAAGGAAGAACTCTCTGTGTTCGTCACATCAGATGGAACGGAAGTGGATTTGATGCGTCGGACGGTTACACATGGCAACCGGGTCGAATCTCTCACGCCGGCTGAAGGTCATTTATTAAAAGTGTTTTTAGAAAATACGGGCAAAGTATATTCACATCGTGAATTGGTGTTGTTGGTGCAGGGTTATGATGTTTCACAACGTGAAGCGCAGGAGATTTTGCGCCCTCTGGTCAGCCGCTTGCGCCATAAACTTGAACCGTTTCCTACCTTGTTTCGTCGCATTGTGAGTGTGCGTGGCACAGGGTATGTCTTTGAACCAGAGTAGCGCATTGTGTCGCTTAACCTAACCCAGGTCGCCATCTTGCAAAATTTGCACTGGTCTTAACGCAACGTCGCAGAGACGCACAGAAAAAGCGCAAGAATCTTGGCATCTTATCGTTGTTGGATTAACAAAATCCACCCGCAAGCGATTCAAGAACCCAAGGTAGCAACTTGAGTTAATTTAACTCTGACAAGAAGTAATCCGGAAATCTGGTATACAAGGGGGGCAATTATTTTTACCCAGGCGCTAAGCTTAATCCGCTTGGGTTGATTGAATACGTTCGCACTCTCTTAACGAATTCCCAAAACTCTACTTGCATACGCGTGAGTATTTGGCGACGATTGCGCACCATGTAAAGATTGCGGGTGAGTTTCATTCCCTGCACTTCGATTTCCACCAATCTTCCTAATTCAATGCCACGCGTTGCGGCCAGACGTGAGATGAAGGCGACGCCCAGCCCTTCTTCTACGGCCATGCCAATCGCTTCGGCGTTTCCGAGCACCATAGCCACATTCAGCATATCGGGGGAAATATCACACTTTATCAGGCCATCGCGCAGCACTTCGCGTGTACCAGCGGATTCCTCGCGTAGGATGATGGGCTCATCCAGTAAGTCATCGGGGTAAATTTTGCGGTATTGCGCCCAACGATGACCCGCCGGTACGACCAGAATCACGTCATCCTCATAGAAATCTTGATACTCCAAGTCGTAATGCTCAATTAGCTTGCTCGAAACGCCCAATGCGACCTCGCCAGCTAGCAGTTTGTTCATGACCGAATCACGGCTGGTGACGAGTACATTGATGCGGACCTGCGGGTATTCACGCCGAAAGCGGGCAATTAAGCCGGGGAGTAGATATTTGCCCGAGGCGGTCGAACAGCCGATAGACATTTCCCCAACAACTTCTCCGTGCAACGAAAGCATCGTTTGTTCAATGCGCTGTGCGGCTGCCAGTAATTCACGCCCCATTGAGACGAGCACTTGCCCGGCTTCGGTCAGTTGTACACTTCGTCCCTGCCGTAAGAACAACTGAATGCCTAATTGTTTTTCTAGTCCTTGAATGGTCTGACTAACAGCCGGCTGAGTAAGGTGCAGCCGCCGTCCGGCTTCACTGAAGTTACCGTGTTCAGCTACAGTGAGAAAGACACGCAATGCATCTAAGTTGAGCATAGCCTGGATTATAGCCCAAAAATAAACTTATCTTTTTCCATAAGTGAAGCGAATAGATGGAAATTACTTCTATCACTGTCTAATTCTACGGTCATCAGTACAATTTTATTGTGAGAATGTTCACAAAAACAAAGGATGGTATATGGTGAAACTCAGGGTTCTTATCTACTTTGTGTTGGCTGCCTGGTTTTTGGCTGCTTGTTCTGCACAACAGACGCCAATCGTCACGGAAGAGTCTGCTGTTCCCCCTGCCACTCCAACCCTTTTGCCGCAACCCTCTCCAGTCGTAGATTATTGCCTGGATTGTCACACCGACAAGGATAAGTTGGTTGCTCTCGCCAAGGAAGAAGACGCGGGGCATGGCTCAGAATCCGAAGGGGTTGGCTGAGGGGGCGATGTGGCTCCGTTGGAGCCATGGGAAAAAGTGTTTGTTGCGCGGCAAGAGTTCCTAGCCACAGCGCACGGCCAAATGGCTTGCACCTATTGTCACGGCGGTCAACAATCGCCAGATATGGAAACTGCCCACGCCGGTTTGGTTGCCGACCCAAGCAGCAAGGGTGAGACTTGCGCAACCTGTCATGGTGACCAGAGCGAGCATTTCGAGAAAAGCCTGCACGTTTCGCTGGCAGGGTATTGGGACCGCCTCAATGCACGCAGTACGCCCGAAAATCAGCCGGCGCTTGAAAAGATGTTTGGCAATCACTGTGCCTCTTGCCATACCTCCTGTGGCGATTGTCACATCAGCCAGCCGGGTTCGGTGGGAGGTGGCTTCATTTCCGGGCATGTCGTCCAAAAAACCCCCTCGATGAGCCGTAACTGCACTGCTTGTCATGGCAGCCGCGTAGGCAACGAGTATCTTGGTAAAAACGAAGACATTCCTGGCGATGTGCACTTCCGTCAAGGACGCATGAATTGTGTCTCGTGTCATGGTGGAGCGGAAATGCACAACTCGCAAGCAGTTTGCACACAATGCCATGATACCAGTCAGCCCGCTTTTCAGGTGACGAACCGCTATTCGGGTGTGCAAAGCCCGGCCTGCGAAACCTGTCACGAAACGGTTGGCAAAGCCGGCGACCCGGTGACTCAGCATATTTTGCATGGCAACAAATTGGCTTGCCAGGTCTGTCATTCGGTTTCGTACATGAGTTGCGATGGCTGCCATGTGGCCATCAGCCAAAAGACCGGTAAACCCTTCTTCAAGACCGAGCGGAGTTACATGGGTTTCTTCATCGGTCTCAACCCACAGCCGAATTATCATCGCCCCTATCAGTATGTTGTCTTGCGACATGTGCCAGTTGCGCCGACTTCTTACCAATACTACGGCGAAAATCTTTTACCAAATTTTGATGCCTTGCCGACCTGGACATACGCTACACCACACAACATCCAGCGCAAGACCCCGCAAAATGCCTCTTGCAACGCCTGTCATGGTAACGAGAAAATCTTTCTAACCGCTGACAAAATCAAGCCTGATGAACTCCAGGCCAACCAGCCTGTGATTGTTCCCGAAGTGCCGCCAGCCATTGGCGCGCCATAAATCCTGCAACATCTTCTGAAAAGGAGAAGAAAATGACCCGTAAACTGTACTCCCTTTTTTCCCTGCTTGTGCTTGCTAGTTTGGTGCTGAGCGCGTGTGGCGCTCCAGCGGTTGCCACCCAAGAACCGGTTGTGGCCCCGCCAACCGAAGTTCCCCCTACGCCTGTGCCGCCGACTGCCACTCCTGAGCCGGCCCCGGATGCGCAAGCACTGTTTGCCGAATTGGCTGCCAATCTGCCTGCCGATAAGGGCTATGGTACCATCCAGGCGGTCAAACTAAACGAAGAATTGGCCGAGAAACCACCTTTCCTGCTCGATGTGCGCGAAGCCGCTGAAGTAGAAAAAGATGGTTATTTGAAGGGCGCGGTCAACATTCCTGTGCGCCAATTGCTTGATAACCTGGACAAACTGCCCGGCTTAGATGCCCCCATCGTCATCTACTGTGCTTCAGGGCATCGCGGTGGTTTGGCAATGGCCGCTCTCAAACTGTTGGGCTACACCAATGTTCGTAACTTGGCCGGCGGCCTAAACGCTTGGAAAAAAGCCAACCTGCCCCTCGAAAGCGGCAAACCCGCCGAAGCCGCCAGCCAAAGCCAGCCGATTGTGGCCGATAAAGCCCTGTTTGATATGCTGAAGGGCTTCTTTGCTGAAATGCCTGATGATTACTACGCTATCAAGGCCGATAAACTCAACGAAGCGCTGGCCGAGAAAGCTCCCGTGCTGTTGGATGTGCGCACTGCTGCCGAGTTCGAGAAGGACGGTCATCTGGCCGATGCGCTAAACATTCCATTGCAGGAACTCTTCACCAGCGTTGAAAAATTGCCCGCAAAAGAGACGCCGATTGTCATTTACTGTGTCTCCGGGCATCGCGGTTCGATTGCCATGATGGGCCTGCGGCTGATGGGCTATACCAACGTCCGCAACCTGGCTGGTGGCCTAAATGCTTGGAAAGCTGCCAAATTACCGGTTGTTGGTTGGGTGGATTGGCCTGCGACGTATGCCGATTTCCTGACCAACCTACCGGCTGACCAAGGGTATTACACCATCAGCGCTGCCAAATTGAATGAGCTGCTCGCCGATAAACCGCCGTTTATCTTGGATGTGCGCGAAGCCGCCGAAGTTGAATCCACTGGTTACATTGCCGGAACGGTCAACATTCCGGTGCGCGAAGTGCTGAAGAATCTGGATAAATTGCCTGCTCAGGACCAGAAAATTGTCGTCACCTGCGCTTCAGGACATCGCGGCGCGATGGTGATGATGGCATTGCGCTTGCTCGGTTACCAAGATGTGGTTAACCTGGGTGGGGGTATCAATGGTTGGAAGAAAGCCGAACTGCCGCTTGAGGCTGGCAAGCCAGCGGCTGCCACTGCTACCGGTGCTACTCCGAATGTAGATAAGACGCGTTTGGCCGGTCTAGATGCTTACCTAAGCGCGCTGCCTGAGGGATATTTCACCGTCAAAGCGCCTGATTTGAACGCGGAACTCACCTCCGAAAAGAAACCTTTCATTTTGGATGTGCGAACAGCCGAAGAATTGACCAAAGATGGCTATATCGAAGGCGCGCTCAACATCCCCATCAACGAACTGCCTGCTCGCTTGGCCGAGTTGCCTACTGACAAGGCCACGCCGATTGTCATCCTGTGCAAATCGGGGCATCGCGGTTCGTTAGCGCTGGTGTATTTGCAAGCCTTGGGTTATACCAACGTTCGCAACCTGGCCGGTGGCATGAATGCCTGGATTGCAGCGGAATTGCCGGTTGTGAAGCAGTAAATCTCTACTTGAACCCCTGCACGGGCTGTCCAGGCCGGACAGCCCGTTTTTATTGCAGGATTTTGAGCGGGATGGTTGCCAAAAACACGAAAGTAGAGCAAAATACAAAGCGGCTGTTTTTTGATGATATGCCCTTCACAAAGTTTTCCACTTTTGGGTATCTATCCCTTGTGTTGCCGATGCTTTGGGCGCTGGCAGGATGTGCGCCAGCCACGGCTACTCCATACGTCTACAATTCCCCGAAACTAACCCCTTACCCCACCCGAACCCCCTCTTTTACGCCGTCTCTGGTTGCTGGGTTGACGCCAACTGCTTCAACTCCGTTGCCTATCTCTACCACGCCGACAACTTATACTATCCAAGCAGGCGATACGCTGTTGGAAATCGCTCGCCGCTTTGGGGTTGCCTTGGCTGATTTGCTGGCTGCTAACCCTGGGATTGTCCCCGAGACACTGCGGGTCGGACAGGTGATTCAAATTCCTGCGCCGAACACACAAGTGACCCTGCCACCCCCGGCAGCTGCTCAACTCGGTCAGTCTGCTTGTTATCCATCGGGTGCCGGGTTATATTGTCTGGCGCCGGTGACCAACCTTGGCACAGCGTATTTGGAGAATGTGCAAATCCAAATCACATTGCTTGATGCCCAAGGTCAATCTTTGGCGGCTCAGGAAGCCTGGCTGCCGTTGGATAGTTTACCTGCCGGAGAAACACTGCCGGCGGTGGTTTTCTTCCCGAAGATAGAAACCTTTCGCACAATCCAAACGGAACTCCGTACCGCCCTTCTGAGCGATGGAACGCGTTTTGTGCCGCTGCAAATCCGCAACTTGCTGGTGCGTGTGGATTGGGGCGGCTTGACGGCACAGGTGCAGGGGCAATTGGGGCTGGTGGACTCTGCAAACTCTGTCCGTGTCATTTGGCTGGCGGGTGTGGCGTATGATGCCGAGGGAAAGATAGTCGGTGTGCGGCGCTGGGAATGGAGTGGCTTGCTTGCCACAGGAGAAGAGGTGTCGTTTTCTTTTGCAGTGTATAGCGTTGGGCCACCGATTGCTCGCGTTGAAGTACTCTCCGAAGCGCGCCCATAACTCTAACGCACCAACCAACTATCGGAAATGCACACGGGCGCACCGCCCGGCTGCGAGGCGCACACCTTGTAAGTCACCAAGTCGCCGGACTTTAGGCCGGGCAGGTTCACTTTCAGATAAGTATTGCCGGCGTTGGAAGTGGGAGGAAAGACCATCGTTTTGACTGTTCCGTTAGGCAGGGTGATTTCTATTTTTGGTTCGATGTTTTGTATGGGCTGGTTTGCGGTTTCGTTCAGGACACGCACACCAAGTACTTGTTCTTGCCCTACGTCAAGGATGGAATGCGCTTCCCAGACCAGCAAACTGAGCATAGCCGGCTGGTAATTTTGTCCGCGCAGGTACAGCAATCCTAGCGGGGTTGGGCGAATTTCTGTTCCGGGCGGTGCAGTGGGGTCGTAATCCAGGCAGTAGTTCTCAAAACATTGCCGCCGCACACCGTTTTGCTCGAACAGTTCACCAATTGGTGCGCCGGCCAATTCCTGCCCGCCGTGCGCAGCGATGTAGGTGAGAAAAGGCCGGGGGACGTTGTGTCCTAAGCCGCTTGCCGGGTCTAATACCATGAAGACCATGAGTGGGTCATTGAGCAAGGGGACAAGTGGCGCTCTTTGGTAACCGACAAGGAGGGGTAATTGACGTAAGTGGATGGTGCGCAGATTGCCGGGTTGGACGGCCAAGACAATATTTTCATAGATTTGTTCTAGCATTCCATCCGGCGCCAGATAGGGTTGTGAAAGTGGAACGCCGGTAAAATCTTGTCCCAAGCGTTCAACAATTGGAAGAAAAGGTTGTGGCAAGTGCTGGGGCTCGATAATTGCTTCCGAGATAGATGCTACGCATCCTACTTGAGAGGGCTGGCGCTGACAATCTATGTGTCCGTATGGCAACAGGTACACCTGCTGTTCTCCTTCGCGCCGATAAAAGCCCATTTTTTCGAAATATTGTTCATACCGGCTTTTTTCTGGATTCCAGCGCGCCTCGGTCAGCGGATAGCCAACAAAGCGCACACCGCCTAAAGAGTCGAAGAGCGCTGCGAAGTCTGCGGAGAGAATATGTCCATTGAGGTAGCGTACTTCTGATTGGTTTTCAGGAATGGGTAAGGGCGGATCACTCAGCCCAAAGGTGTTGCCTAAGGGGGCAAAGTTAAAGCGTTCTCCGACCGGTTTGCTTTCGTCATAGACCATCAGCACGTTTTCAGTGTATTGCGATATTTTTCCATCTTGTGGAAAGGCCGGACCAAGCGCCTTGCCTAATGTACGTTCCCCGCCCATTAAGTTATAGAATTCGATGAAACGTCCATCAATACCTATTGTGGGCGTTGCGCCAGATGGACCCATGCTCGCGCAACCTGGCAAGCCAAGCACAAGCAAAAACATAAGTACAACATTCTTGAGCGAGTTCATTTTGTTTCCTGGCAGATAGGCAGATAAGAGCAGATACAATACTGGCAAAATCGCCTCTTTATATTATAGTTTATGCGCAATAAAAAGCGGATCTGAAAAACCAACGGTTATGTAAGACCGATTTACTCAAAAAAATGACGGTCACGCCTTCGGTGACCGTCACGTTTAAGCGGGCAAACAAGTGGTTTAGGGCGTAGGCCAGGTAAGTGTTGCAGCCTCTTCGGCGGTGCGTGGCATACCCATCAACACCCAGCGGCGGAAGACTTCAATAACATCTGGTTTGAGTGTGCCGCTGGGTGGCATGACGCCAATTGCTTCGCTGCCATCCGGGTTGAGAATGGGTTTCCCCTGAATGACTTGCAGCAGGAAGCTATTCTCGTCACCGGCTATCACGTTCATGTCTCCGTTATCACCGCTGTTGAGAATGTTTTCGTAGGTGTCCATGAAGTAGTCGTTGCTATCTTTGCCGGGGCGGTGACATGATAGGCAGTAGCGCTTAACAATAGGTGTAATGTGAACTTCGTAAGATGGCACTTCGTTGGGCGCGAGTGGCGGGAAAAGAGGTTGAATTTTGGGCATTTCGTAGCGGTCATCCCAGGTGTGACGCATGAAAGCGATGATGTAGTCAATTTCGGCGCGCGTGAGACCTTCTGGGTTATAGGCTTTGCCAAAGGGTGGCATGCCCAAATCAGGGCGTCCGTAGGCGATAATTTCGCCCAATGAGGCGTCGTTGAGGGTGTACAACACATCACGACTGCTAATCGGGCTAATCACTGTCCCTTCTAGGCCGGCAACGCCTTCGATAACCTTAACCGCACCGTCTTCCCCGTGACATTCCAAGCAGTGGATGGAATACAAATCTTGTCCGGCCGTGATGCGGTCTACCAGGCTGGTCGGGTGTTCGGCTGTTTCTTTGGCCGGCAAGGGGTACAGTATCATCGAAAGCAGGCTGAACCCTGCCATGAGCGCACCGGCGCCCAGGGCAGTGAGCAGAATCCCATGCGGGGCGCGCTCTTTTAGGGTGTATGCCATCACAGTAAATGCAATGTAAGCCAAGAGAGGGATGACAATGCCGGCGATGGCTTGCAAGATGCCTGGTGTAGATGAGCCATCAGGGGCAACGGTGGGATAATCTGCCAACAGGGTTAACCACACCATGCCCCAAACCAGAATGCCCATAATACCAAGCGGCAGTGCTCGTTTGGCGTAATAGCGGCGGGGGGATTTATCAATGAATGGCAGCAGGGTGAGTATGCCGATGGCAATACCAGGGATAAGCGCAGTGGCTATCCATTCGATTTTGCCCAGGACTGGAATTTGCCCATACAGCGCCAGAAATTTGAATAAAAACAAGAAATACCATTCTGGGCGAGGAATGTAACTCGTATCGGATGGGTCGGCTTTGGGAGAATCATGAACGCCAACGAATGTGGCCAATAAGATGAGGACAATAAACAATGCTAAGGCCATGATGGCATCTTTGAAGATGCTATCAGGCCAAAAGCGTTCACCGCGCTGGAGTTCACGCTCGTATTTTTCGTGAATTTGCTGTTTGACGTCTTCGTTCATGACTGTGTTCCTTAATCTTCCTTATCCGGGAAGTGCGACTCGCCGTGTTTAATGATTAGATACAGGTGTAAGCCAATGAGTGCGAACATCAGGGCGGGCAAAATCCAAATGTGAGCAGCAAAGAAGCGCTGCAAGGTCAGGGCGCTTAAGTCGGGGCCGCCGCGCAGCGCTCTTAAGATGAATTCCCCAATAAATGGCACGCTTCCGGCAATTTGCGTGCCGACCGTTGTGGCCCAGTATGCCATCTGGTGCCAAGGCAAGAGGTAACCGGTGAAGCCCATGCCGAGCGTGAGCAAGAGCAGGCCAACGCCTACGAGCCAGGTCAGTTCGCGAGGGTACTTGTAAGAAGCGGTGACAAAGGTGCGCAGCATGTGAATAATGACCACCAGCACCATAAGCGAGGCGCCCCAGTGGTGAATGCCGCGAATGAGCCAGCCAAAGGCCACTTCGTTCATGATGTATTGGATGGAGTCGTAGGCGTGGTCGGGCGAGGGGTTGTAATAGACGGTGAGGAAGATGCCGGTGGCAACCTGCAAGAGAAACAGGAACAGGCTGGCCGAGCCGAGGGTGTTCCACCAGTTGCCGAGCGGTTCGGGACGGTCGAGCAGATTTTGGTAGAGTTCGTTCAGTCCCAGACGTTCATCGAGCCATTGCAAGGCGTTTTTCCAAAAATTCTGCATGGTTTATTCTCCCTTGCGTTCGATGGGGATAATGGTGATGTTGCCCGCGTCATCTATCTCGTATTCGAAATGTCCGAGCGGTTCAGGCGGCGGCCCGTGAACGACTTTGCCCTCTTTGTCGAACATGGCATCGTGGCATGGGCAGAGAAAGCCGCCTGCTTGTTCGTCCCAATTGACTCGGCACGAAAGGTGCGTGCAGCGGCTGGAGAGTACAAGCAAGTCTTGCGGGTCTTCTGATTTGCGCAAGATGAAGCCGCCAAAGACATTGGCAGTGCGTTCCCAGCCGTTGATGCGGGTGATGGTGAATGAGAAGGGGTAGGGAATTCCAATCGGAATATCGCTCAGATTGGCGACAACAACCGACTTGCCGGCTTGGTCTTGACGCAGTGCCGGGGCAAGCAGGTAGCCGATGGATGGGATGCCAACTCCGGCGGCGATGATACCGCCGATAGCGCCGGTTGTGACTTTGATGAAGTCACGCCGGCTAAATCGGTTTGAACCTGACATGCGCACCTCCTTTGGCGTGGGGCGTTGGTGATGTGTAATCACTCTTTTTGATGAAGGCAAAAAGAAAACGTTTCGAGTAAAATTTTTGCGTAGCCTTCGCTATGCCGTGATTGTATTGAGGATTATAAAGGTCATTCCTCTCTTGTTTAGAGGATGAGTGAAATGAAATAAGCAGGATGATTGTCACTTTCTTTGTCACATGGGAAGTGTGATAATCGTCTGGAGTGCAGGCCAGAGTTTACCGCACGTTAATGTTTCTCGATTGGTTGACCGCTTTCGTGCAAAGCGTCTGAGTGTAGAAGACAAAACCGCTCAGGTACTTTGGAGTCGGTTTTTGTAGTTTGAGATAGTTGGTTGCACTTTTTATCAAGCATTCCAATTCAAGGAGGAACCGATGGGCATGACCAGGAATGTCAGCCTCTTTAAGGCATTGGGGTACAAGGGAAAGGGGCCATTTCTCACGTTTATTTTGCACCGCATTGGTGGCATTGGCATGGCGGTTTTTATCGCTGTGCATGTGTTGGCTTCGTTTATGGGCGGCCCCGCCGGGCGTTTTCTGAACGATATTTATGAGAGCTGGCCGTTTCAGATTTTCATCTACTTTTGTGTGATGTTTCATGCCATTAACGGCTTGCGTATCACGATTTTGGATTTGTGGCCGAAGCTACTGGAATATCAGCGCGAGGCCATTTGGGTGGAGTTTGCAGTCTTTATTCCGCTCTATGCGTTTTCGGTATATGTCATTGTGAGCAATGCACTGACAGGAGGATGATGCCATGAAGCGACAACCGCGCGTAGTGCCGCTGAGTAAGCGAGGCTTCAACTTTGAGATGCAGATGTGGTTGTTCACCCGGCTTTCGGCGCTGGCGATGCACGCGATTGCACTGGTGGCGTTTGTGGGGGCCATGGTGATGGGTGCGCGCTATCACATGAATTTTGCCGATGTGATGCGCTGGATGTTTACGCCGAATGTCACGCATGTACAAAGCACCAATTTGCCCGATTTAGACCCCTGGGCTTCTCTGTTTTGGAAATTGGTGGCAATGGCGCTGGTGTTGATTGCGACAGCGCATGGCGTGCATGGCCTAGTGGTGATTGCGGATGATTACATCGTCAAGCCGCTGGGGCGCAAGATTGTGCGCCTGATTAGCATTGTCACGATGATTGCATTCAGTTTGATGGGGCTATACGTCATTTGGTTTTCATAGGAGCGAGGTATGGCAAATTTGCATCAGTTTGACGTGGTGGTGGTCGGCGCGGGCGGTGCTGGCTTGATGGCTGGTTTGTATGCTTCACGCACAGCCCGCACAGCGGTGATTAGTAAACTGTATCCCACGCGTTCGCATACCGGCGCAGCACAAGGTGGCATTAGTGCAGCGTTGGGTAACTTGGAGGAAGACCGCGTCGAGTGGCACACGTATGATTCGGTCAAAGGGTCTGATTACCTGGGCGATCAAGACGCAATTGAGTTTATGTGCCAAGAAGCACCGCAGGCCATTTTAGAGTTGGAACACATGGGCCTGCCGTTTGACCGTACACCAGATGGGCGAATTTCGCAACGTCCGTTCGGTGGCCATACGAATAATGTGACCGGCAAGCCGGTACGTCGCGCCTGCCATGCGGCTGACCGAACGGGGCACATGATTTTGCAAACGTTGTATCAGCAGTGTCTGAAAAACAACGTCAATTTTTTTGATGAGTTTCAGGTTTTAGACTTGCTCATCAACGATGGCAAAGCAGTGGGCGTGGTGGCAGTGAACCTGGCAGATGGGGAACTGCACACGTTTCACGCCAAAAGCATCATTTTTGCTACTGGTGGACACGGCCGCGTGTGGGAGATTACTTCCAATGCGTATGCGTATTCGGGCGATGGGGCGGCGATTGTCTTTCGGCGGGGTATTCCGTTGGAAGATATGGAGTTCTTCCAATTCCACCCGACCGGTATCTACAAACTTGGCATTCTCATCACGGAAGGTGTGCGCGGCGAGGGCGGCATTCTCATCAATGGCAAGGGTGAACGCTTTATGGAAAAATACGCCCCGCGCGTGAAAGATTTGGCTTCGCGGGATGTGATTAGCCGCGCCATTTACCTGGAAATTCGCGAGGGGCGCGGTATCAACGGCTCAAATTATGTCTATTTGGATGTGCGCCCCGAAGTGGTGAATAAGTATGCTGCGCTCGATGGCCGCACCAATCCAGATGGCAGCCCGTATCGGGTCACGGCGGAAGAGCTGCTCAAAAAAGTTCCCGATATTATTGATTTCAACCGTGTGTACCTGGGGATTGACCCGATGACTCAGCCCATGCCCATTCAACCGACTGCGCATTATACGATGGGTGGCATTCCGACCAATCAATACGGCGAAGTCGTGATTGATGACCAAAAGACGGTCTTCCCGGGTTTATATGCGGCCGGCGAGGTGGCCTGTGTTTCGGTGCATGGCGCGAACCGTCTGGGAACCAACTCGTTGCTTGACTTGGTGGTGTTTGGGAAGTATGCCGGTCTGCGCGCCGCCGAATATGCGCGCGGGGTAGATTTCACCCCCTTGCCTTCTGACCCCGAAGGGTTTGCCCGTCAGCAATTTGAAGCCTTGCGCACCGGCTCAGGTAAAGAAAATATGACGGACATCTCGAATAAGATGAAAAAGGTCATGTTCGATGATGTCGGCGTGTTTCGCACCGAAGAGGGGATGCAGCGTGCACTGGAAACGTTGCGCGAGCTGAAGGAGCGCTATCGCCATGTGCGTGTAAGCGATACGGGGAGAATTTTTAACACCGAGCTGTTGAATGCCTGGGAACTGGGGAACTTGTTGGATGTGGCAGAGGTGATTACCGTTTCGGCGCTCAACCGCACCGAGAGTCGGGGTGGCCACGCACGGGAAGATTATCCAAATCGAGATGATGTGAATTGGCTAAAGCATACCTTGGTTTGGAAGCGAGATGGCCGGTTTGAGATTGGCTATAAACCGGTGGTGATTACCAAGTATCAACCCAAGGAGCGGACGTATTAGTTTAAGGTGTTGTGAAGAATATTGAAATCGTAGCCGCTCTGACCGGGCGGTCGTTTAGTAACCGAATGGAGAATCTCATGAAAGTAACGCTCAAAATTTTTCGCTTCAATCCTGAAGTGGATAAAAAATGGCATTATGAGACGTATCATCTCGATGCAGAGCCAACCGACCGGGTGCTAGATTTACTGGAGTATGTAAAGGGTTATATTGACGGCACGCTTTCGTTTCGCCGCTCTTGTGCGCATGGCGTGTGTGGCTCAGATGCTATGCGTATTAATGGCGCAAATCGCCTGGCATGTAAAACCCTGGTGCGCGACTTGGGAGATAAGATTACAGTGGACCCCATTATGGGCCTGAAAGTCATCAAGGACTTGATTGTGGATATGGAACCGTTCTTTGAGAATTACAAGAAGGTTCTGCCCTGGTTTATTAACAATAGTCCCTTGCCGGCAGATGGGCGAGAGCGCTTGCAAAGCCCCGAGGCGCGCGAACGCTTTGACGATACGACGAAGTGTATTTTGTGTGCTTGTTGCACAACTTCTTGCCCATCGTTCTGGGGCAGCGACGATTACCTCGGCCCGGCAGCCTTGGTGACAGCCCATCGCTTCATTTTTGATGACCGAGATGAAGCAGCAGCCGAACGGTTACAGATTATCAGCGAAACCAGCGGTTTGGCGCGTTGCCACACGGCTTTTAACTGCACGCTGGCTTGTCCGCGCGAAATTCAGATTACAAAGGCCATCGGTGAGTTGAAACTGGCGACAATTACGGGTAAGCTAGATTAAAAAAGCAAAACTGATGACCTCGGACCGGTATCTACCGGTCTTTTTTTCGCTCGCAACCAGGTCGCCATGGAGAACGACGCCAGCAAGGTATCAACCAAATGGAGCAGGCACTTCTCTCATGCTAATGATACAATCACTGTATGGGCACACTGTATCTGGTCGCTACACCGATTGGCAATCTGGAAGACCTTTCGCCACGCGCCTTGCGCATTTTGCGCGAGGTGCGTTTGATTGCTGCTGAAGATACTCGTCACACGCGTGCTTTGCTGACCCATTTTGGCTTACATACGCCGTTGACCAGTTATTTTGAGCATAATAAATGGGTCAAAGGTGAGAAAATTCTCGCGGAACTGGCACAAGGGGATGTGGCTTTGGTTTCGGATGCCGGCATGCCGGGCATTAATGACCCCGGCTATGAACTGGTTCGCGCGGCGCTAGAAGCAGGGTATGTCGTTAGCCCGCTGCCAGGGCCTTCGGCGCCGATTGCTGCGCTGGCTGCTTCGGGCCTGCCGACCGAACACTTTCTCTACCTTGGTTATTTGCCGCGCAAACCAGGCGAACGCAAAGCTTTTGTTGCAAACATTGCTCATCTCCCTTATACCTTGCTGTTTTTGGAAACTCCACACCGGTTGTTGGAAGCGCTCCAAGACTTGGAATCCGCCTTGGGTGACCGACAAATGTGTGCCGCGCGCGAGATTTCTAAGGTGCATGAAGAGTTCATTCGCGGACGCATTAGCCAAGTACGCGCCCATTTTACGGAAATCGAGCCCAGGGGTGAGTTTGTCCTGGTTGTGGGTGGGCAACCGGCGAGCGAGAACGTTGTGTGGCAGCGTGAGAGGCTGCTCGTGGCCATTCAAAAAGAGAAAGAAACCGGTAAAAAACCCCGCGAAATTGCCGCTGCTTTGGCAGAACGTTCTGGCTGGTCGAAGCGGGAAATTTATGCGTTGTTACTGGAGAACACTCGATGAATATCCGCCGACTTCAACCGAGCGATTGGGATGAATGGTTGCGCATGCGTTGCGCACTGTGGGATGATACTACTCCCGAAGAGCATCGAGCGGAAATGCGCAGTCTGCTCGCAGACCCGGATTCGCCAGTTTTCGTTGCGGAGTGTTCCGATGGGCGGCTGGGGGGGTTTCTGGAAGGGGGCATACGCAACTATGCCGAGGGTTGTGATACCAGCCCGGTTGGTTACATTGAAGGTTGGTATGTAGAGGCTCACCTGCGCCGTAAAGGGGTGGGACGTGCGTTGGTTGCGGCAATGGAAGATTGGGCGCGCGAACGCGGTTTGACTGAAGTGGCTTCGGATACCTGGCTGGAAAATGAGATTAGCATCCTCGCCCATCAACGGTTGGGTTATCAGGAAGTGGAACGGGTGGTGTGCTTCGTCAAAAAATTAGGCTAGCCCTAAAGGTGTGATTGACCGACAGTGTAAAGTTTTTTATATAAATGGGGGGTAAGTTTATGGTACATTGATGCATCTTTTTGCAATTTGTGGTATTATACTTACAGATTTGCAAGCTGTTATTTTTTTTGTTTGCCTTTGGGGGGCAGAGATGTTCGAAACCCTTCGTTTTGCGTTCAGTCTTTTGGGCGAAGCGCTTGCAGAGGGAAGTTTATTTCCGCTCATTCGACAGCAGGTGTTTTATCAGCGTGTCGCTATCCCGGTCGTGATTGATCTAACAAGATTGTCGTTTTCTCAAGACCCTCTTGCTGGAAGCGAATATCAATGTGTTCGCTTGCAGCAGCAGGCCATTTTGACCGGTCAACAAGTCTTTGACAGACCTGTGCGCCGCTTTGATGCCTTGCGCCACCTGAAGCAGGGGTTATTGGGGTTTGGCTTATCCAATTCGTCAGGTATTTTGTTTGGTGATATGTGGTGTGCACTTCCAAACAATCCGGTCGCCTGTCAGGATTTGAGCATGCTTGGTCTTTCCTGTGAGGCGGATGCTCTCTATGCGCTTGATATGTTTTTGGCTCCCGCCTATCGCGGCCACAATCTGGCCGTTCGGCTGCACAGGTCGGTAGAGTTAGCACTGCAGCAAGAGGGTTGGCGAAAATTGTATGCCTATTACTGGGAAGACAATCGTCCCTCGCGGTGGATGCACTTAATGCTGAAATGTACTGAATTAGAAAAAAAGCGCATCTCTCGTTTCTTTGGGATAAAAATTACCCACCAAGGAATTTAGTACACCTATGCAAACGATAGCCGCTGTTTTACGAAATTATATTGCCCAGAACATTCTCTTCTCGCCGGATGAATTCCCGTATGGCGATGATGATTCTTTTTTAGAGAATGGAATAATTGATTCGACAGGGGTCATGGAGCTGATTGCGTTTATTGAAGAACACTTCAGCATCTCAGTTGAAGATGCCGAAATTACACCCCAAAATTTTGATTCGATTTCTCGTTTGGCAGAGTACATCACTGCGAAGTTAAATCACCTGCCTACCTGGGCAGGCTAGATGCTAGGCCATGAACGCCGCCGATTACTTCCTGCGCAATGCCCGCGATGACGCGCCCGCCTTCGTTACAGCCGAAGGGCAGGTCACTTATGCCCAATTCCGGGCGATGTGTATTCATTTGGTCGCGGAACTGACCGCGCGCGGCATCTGTTCTGGCGAGCGGGTGGCGATTTTGGCGAAGAACTCGCCATTTTGGGCCGCCGCCTACCTGGCCGTCCTGAAACTTGGCGCGGTGGCGGTGCCGATTTCCAACCTGTACCCGCCGGATGAAGTCCGGCGCGTGTTGGATTTTGCGGAGTGCAAATTCCTGTTCTTCGATAAGCCCGCCCTGGTCAAATACGCCAGCATATCCGGTGGATTGCCCTATTTCTTGCTCGATAACAACCTGCTCCAGGCCGATTCCGCACCCTGGACGGAATCCGCCCCCGGCTTCGACCCGGAGTCTGACGCCGCGCTCATGCCCACTTCCGGCACCACCGCCCGTCCGCGCCTGGTGCGCATCACCCACCGCAACCTGCAAGCCAACACCAACTCCATCATCGAATATCTTGAACTCACCGCCACCGAACGCATGATGGTCGTCCTGCCGTTTTACTATTGCTACGGCGCATCTCTCCTGCACACGCATTTGCGGGTCGGCGCGACCCTGGTCATCAGCAACACCTTCACCTATCCCGAAACGGTGCTGGATATGATGGAGTCCGCGCAATGTACCGGCTTCGCAGGCGTTCCCTCCACCTACCAGATTCTCCTGCGCAATTCCACTTTTCCCCGCCGGCAACTGCCCCACCTGAAAAAACTTCAGCAGGCGGGCGGCAAACTGCACAATGCCTTGCTGCAAGAATTAGCCGCATCCCATCCGGAGGCGCGCGTCTATGTCATGTATGGGCAGACCGAAGCCACCGCGCGGCTCTCCTACCTGCCACCGGAACTGCTTCAGCGCAAACTTGGCTCCATCGGGCGCGGCATTCCCGGCGTCAGCCTGAAGGTGCTGGATGAAAACGGTAACCCGATTCGGCCTGGTGAGACCGGCGAAATCGTCGCCCAGGGCCAGAACATTTCCCCCGGCTACCTCGAGGACGAAGAAGCCAACCGCGAAAAGTTCCGCAACGGCCTGCTCTACACCGGCGACCTGGCCACGGTGGACGAAGACGGGTTTATCTACATTGTAGACCGCAAAAGCGACTTCATCAAGTCCTACGGACACCGCATCAGCAGTTACGAAATCGAATCTTGCATTTTGCAAATCCCCCAAGTCGTCTCGGTGGCGGTGGTGGGCCTGCCCGATGAGCAGGCCGGCGAGCAAATTGCGGCGTTTGTGGTGCGTCAAACCGGCGCGGCGCTCAACGAGCAGGATGTATTACAGCATTGCCGCGTGCATCTGGCGCGGCACATGCTTCCGCAATCCGTCATCTTCCTGCCAGCCTTGCCGCTCAACGCGCACGGCAAAGTGCTGAAATCCGAACTGCGCAAAATGAAAGCGGCGGCCTGAAATGTGCGGCATCTGTGGCGTAGTCAACCTTGGCGAAGCGGAGCGCCCCGAAAAGCGAGTTGTCCACCAAATGCTCGAAATGCTCCGCCATCGCGGCCCAGATGGGTTCGGGATGTACTGCGACGCCCAGGCCGCGCTCGGCAACGCCCGCCTGAGCATCATTGACCTGGCCACCGGCGACCAACCCATCGCCAACGAAGACGAGACCCTGTGGATTGTCTTCAACGGCGAAATTTTCAACTACATCGAACTGCGCGCCGAACTGGAGCAGCGCGGACACCGCTTCCGCACCCACTCCGACACCGAAGTCATCCTGCATCTCTACGAAGACCTCGGCCCGGCTTGCCTGGAGCAGTTCAACGGCCAATTCGCCATCGCCATTTGGGACCGGCGCCGCCGCACTCTCTTCCTGGCGCGCGACCGGCTGGGCGTGCGTCCGCTCTTCTACGCCCGCGCCGGAAACTGCCTCTTGTTCGGCTCGGAGATGAAATCCATCCTGGCCTACCCCGGCCAGCGCGCCGAACTCGACCCGCAAGCCCTGCAGGAAGCCTTCACCTTTTGGAGCGTCCAAAGTCCGCGCGCCATCTTCAAAGGCATCGCCGAACTGCCGCCCGGTCACTACCTGCTCGCCAGCCCGGAGAAGTTCGAGATTCACCCCTACTGGCAGCCCGATTTCATCCCGCCTGCCGCCCCCCGGCCCGCCCAGGAATACCTGGAGCAGCTCGAAAGCCTGCTGATAGACGCCGCCCGCATCCGCCTACGGGCCGATGTCCCCCTCGGCGCGTACCTGAGCGGCGGCCTGGATTCCTCGCTCGTGGCGACCCTCATCCGCCGCTACGGGCAATCGGAACTCGAAACCTTCTCCATCGCCTTCTCCGACCCAGCCTTCGACGAGAGCGCCTTTCAGCAGCAAGTGGCCGCCTTCCTCGGCACGCGCCACAATGTCATCGAATGCACGTACGAACAAATCGGCCAGGTCTTCCCGCAAGTCGTCTGGCACGCCGAAACGCCGCTCCTGCGCACCGCCCCGGCCCCCATGTTCTTGCTATCCGGCCTTGTCCGCAGTAAAAACTTCAAAGTTGTTCTCACCGGCGAAGGCGCCGATGAAACCCTGGCCGGGTACGACATCTTCAAGGAGATGGCCGTGCGTCGCTTCTGGGCGCGCCGGCCCGATTCCAAAATCCGTCCCCTCCTGCTGCGCCGTCTCTACCGCGACATCGCCCATCTCTCCGATGGGCAGGTGAGTTTTTTGGAATCCTTCTTTCGGCAGGGTCTGACCGAGACGGATTCGCCGTACTACTCGCATCTCATCCGCTGGAACAACACCCGCCGCCTCACGCGCTTTTTCCGCGAGCCGCCCCAGCCGCTGACGCACCCCAATCAGCCCCTGCCCCCGGCCTTTTCCCGCTGGACTCCCCTGGCCCAGGCGCAGTACCTCGAAATCAGCGCGTTTCTCTCCCCCTACCTGCTCTCCTCCCAGGGCGACCGCATGGCAATGGCCAACTCGGTCGAAGGCCGCTACCCCTTTCTCGATTACCGCATGGTCGAGTTTGCCAGCCGCCTGCCCGATTGGCTCAAACTGTGCGGCCTGACCGAAAAATATCTGCTCCGACAACTCGGCGCAAAGTACCTGCCTGAAACCATCTGGCGGCGCGGCAAAAAGCCTTACCGCGCCCCCATCCGTCAGGCCTTCTTTGCCCGCCCGCCCGATTACCTGACCGACCTGCTCGCCGAAAAGAACCTGGCCGAAAGCGGCTATTTCCAACCTGCCGCCGTGCGCGCGCTGATGGACAAAGCCGCCCGCCTCGAGACCCTCAGCGAAGTGGACTCGATGGCCGTTGCCGGAATCATCTCCACCCAACTCCTGCACCAGTCCTTTATCAAAGATTTTCGTCTGAACCCGCTGCGCGAGGAGCATATCCAGCGCTATGTCGCGTTGTAAGGCAGCATTCATTCCGCGCCACCCTCAAGGAGAACCCTATGACCAACCAATTCACCCGTTCCTGGCTCACCCTCGACCCCGCCGCCGAAACCGAGCGTATCTGTCATGCCCTGCGCGAGGGCGTTTTCGGCGTGATGAAAAAACAAGGTGGCGTGGTCGGCATCAGCGGCGGGATAGATTCCTCCGTTGTGTTGGCGCTGGCGGCGCGCGCCTTTGGCCCGGAACGGGTGGTCGGCGTCCTGTTGCCGGAGCGCGAATCTCATCCCGAAAGCGAACACCTGGCGAACATCCTTGCCGAATCGTTGGGCGTGATGACGGTTCTCGAAAACATCTCCGGCGCGTTGGATGGCTTCGGCTGTTACCAGCGGCGCGACGAGGCCATTCAGCGGGTCATTCCCGAATACGAACCCTCCCGCTGGGGCGCCAAAATCGTCCTGCCCTCTAACCTGCTGGAGCAGCAAACCCTTAACGTCTATCGCCTGGTCGTGACCGGCCCCGATGGGCAGGAAATCAGCAAACGCCTGCCGCCCGCTGAATACCAGCAGATTGTGGCCGCTTCCAACTTCAAACAGCGCAGCCGGATGTGCATGTTGTACTATCACGCCGAAAAACGCAACTACGCCGTGCTTGGAACGGCCAACAAAAACGAACACGAATTGGGTTTCTTCGTCAAATGGGGCGATGGTGGCGTGGATATTGGCCCCATCCGACACCTGTTCAAGACCCAAATCTACCAACTGGCCGAATACTTGGGCATCCCCGAAGAAATTCGCAGCCGCGTTCCCACCACCGACACGTACCCCGGCGGCAGCACGCAGGAAGAATTTTTCTACCGCATCCCCTTCGACCTGCTCGACGCCATCTGGCTGGGATACGAAAAAGAAACCGCCCCGGCAGAAATCGCCGAGGCGTTGGGTTTGCAGCCAGAGCAGGTGACGCGCGTCATCGCCGATATCGAGAGCAAAAAGCGCGGCACCAACTACCTGCGCATGATGCCTTTATAACGTTTTCGCCTATCTACCCTCATCCCAACCCCTCTCCCGGTGGGAGATGTGCCAGGGTGAGGGAGAAAAACCTGCCAATGACAACGCTTTATCAGTGTTTGCAACAGCGTATTTTCAAATAGTTTTTTTCGCGTTTGTTATCTGGCTTTTACCGCCACATTCTACTGGCTTGGCATACATGAACATGGATCAAATGTGGTTTCGCTTGCTTGATAAAACTTTCACAAGGGGTTAATCGTATATTCACCTGAACGCCATAAAAGAGTTGTATAATTTTTTGGGATGTGGAGGCGCGGTATGGAATTTTTGGTGGATGCCAATGTTGCGTATGTTTTGCTGGTTGTCGGGATGATTGTAACCTTGATGGCTTTGCTGACGCCTGGTACTGGGTTATTTGAACTTAGCGCGCTGTTTGCTTTTTTTCTGGCTGGGTATGCTGCTTATTATCTAGGAATTAACCCGTGGGCGCTCGTGCCGCTTGCGTTAGCGGTTGTTCCATTTTTGTATGCAGTTCGCTTTGTAAAATGGCGCATTCCGCTCTTGCTTCTGACCATTGGGCTTGTGATTGTTGGCTCGGTTTTGCTGTTTCCCGGCCCAGATGGCAGTCTGATTGGCGTCAACCCCTTGTTAGCAGGTGTTGTTTCCTTAGCAGCAAGCGGTATCTTGTGGTTGTTCGTTGAGCGCACCTTTTCTGCCATGCTGGCCCCAGCAGCGCACGGACAGCATCATTTGCTCGGCAAAATTGGCGAAGCACGGACGGATGTTCAAGAAGAAGGCTCGGTGCAAGTGAATAGCGAATTATGGTCTGCCAGAAGCTCAGCCCTCATTCCTGCCGGTAGCAAAGTTCGTATCGTCGGTGTCGAGGGACTGGTGCTAATCGTCGAAAAAATTCAAGAACAATAAGGAGAAAAACTATGGAAGTTGCTTTACCCACTATCTTTTGCCTGGTTGGGATTGTCCTCTTTCTGTTGGTGGTCTTTCTGGCCAACGCTATCCGCATTGTGCCGGAATACGAACGCTTGGTTGTCTTCCGGTTAGGGCGCGTTTTGGATAGACCCAAAGGGCCAGGGATTGTCTTGCTCATCCCCGTTCTTGACCGCGCGCGCCGGGTGGATTTACGTGAGCAAGTGCGTGAAATCCCGCATCAGACCGCCATCACCAAGGACAACGCCGGAATTCAGGTAGATTTCATCTGGTACTACAAAGTCATTGACCCGACCATGTCCGTCTTGCAAGTCGGGAATTTTGAGCTGGCAGCGCAAGGCATGGCGACGACGACACTACGCGCCGTCATTGGTGGCATCAACCTAGACGATGTGCTTTCACAGCGCGAACACATCAACATTACTTTGCGCACCAAATTGGATGAGGTAACCGAACGCTGGGGTGTTAAGGTAACCAACGTTGAAATCCGAGAAATTATTCCGCCGCGCGAAATTCAGGAATCAATGAACAAGCAGATGTCTGCTGAGCGTATTCGCCGCGCTGTGGTGACCGAGTCGACCGGTACGCGCGAAGCCGCCATCAATGTGGCTGAAGGTGAAAAGCAGGCCGCTATTCTCAAGGCCGAAGGACAGAAGCAGGCCGCCATCTTGCAAGCCGAAGGTGAGCGGCAGGCGCAAATCTTGCGGGCCGAAGGGTTTGCCAATGCCCTCGAACGTATCTATTCTGCGGCTCAAAATGTAGACCAGAAAACTATGACACTGCAATACTTTGAGACTCTCAAAGCAATGGGGATGAGCCCATCTACCAAGTACATTTTCCCGATGGAATTTACCAGTTTGCTTGAGAATTTCACCAAAGGCAGCAAGTAAGGCAAAAGTCAGGTAAAATGAGAGCCTCCTGTTCCTAGGAGGCTCTCTACTTGTGTGTACACCCTTGCCGTCCCGAAGGTTCTACTTGCCTTCGGGACGATATATGAAGTTTTGCGATGAATATCTACCCTGCCAATCTTTTCGATTTGAATGCCTTACGTCATGTCGAATCGGTCTGCTTTCCCCAGGATGCCTGGCCCTTGCTCGATTTGATAGCCGTGCTGACCTTTCCGGGTGTGGTGCGGCTTAAGGCTGTTGAGACGGGGCAGATGGTCGGTTTTATCGCCGGAGACCCACGCCCAAGCGAAGGATTTTCTTGGATAGCCACGTTAGGCGTCCTGCCCGAATATCGCGGTCGAGGCTATGGACGTGCTTTGCTGGAGGCGTGCGAACGGCAGCTGCCTACCCGTCGCATTCGTCTGAGTGTTCGAATGAGCAATGAAGAAGCGATTCGAATGTACAAAAACGCTGGCTATCTTATCATTGACCGTTGGGGGCGTTACTATAACGATGGTGAAGATGCTTTGGTGATGGAAAAGACCCGCTGACCCGGTTGCGAAACAGTTATAATTTCCGCTATGAATCCTCCTTTGCCGCCTCCTGTTTGGGTGGATACCACCGATGGCTTATATCGGATGTGTGAGCGCCTGCTCGCTCAGCCGCGGATTGCCGTAGATACCGAAGCCAATTCGCTGTACGCATTTCGAGAACAGGTCTGTCTAATTCAGTTTTCTATTCCAGGGGTAGATTATTTGCTTGACCCACTGACTTTACACGACCTGACGCCGTTGGGAGATATTTTTTCTTCCCCTCTCATTGAAAAAGTTTTTCACGCTGCCGAATATGACCTGATTGGGCTTCAACGTGACTACGGGTTTACCTTTGCAAATATTTTTGATACCATGCTTGCGGCTCGCATCCTGGGGTATAAGCAACTGGGCTTGGGCCATTTGCTGGCCGAAAAATTTCAGGTTGAACTCGATAAGCGTTACCAGAAAGCCGATTGGGGCATGCGTCCCCTGCCGCCTGGGCTAATAGATTATGCCCGGCTGGATACTCATTATTTGCTTGATTTGCGCGATTGTCTGGAAGCTGAACTCCATGAGCGGGGTCGCCTGGACTTGGCGCAGGAAGACTTTCGCCGCAGTTGCTATGTCCTCAATGGTAGCCGTCAAATCAAAGAACGTTGGGAGCGGATTGAAGGTCAACAAGACCTGACTCCACGCCAACAAACCATTTTGAACGAACTATGTATATGTCGGGAAAAACTGGCAGAGCAACTGAACCGCCCACTCTTTAAAATTTTGGACGATCACCGCTTGTTGAAGCTAGCCCAATCTGAGCCGGATACCCCCGAAAAACTGAAAGTTGCGGGCTTAAGTGAGCGACAGATTGACCGCTTTGGGCGTGCGTTACTTCAGGCCATTCAACGTGGCCAAATCGCCCCGTTGGTGAAACCAACCGAGATTGAAAAACCCTCCTCGGTTGTTCTCAGTCGCTTAAACAAACTGAAAGCATGGCGCAAGAAAAAAGCGGATGAAATGGGCGTGGAATCGGATATTATCTTGCCGCGTGTTTATCTGATGGCGCTGGCTGAGCAAAATCCACGCACGCTCCATGCCCTCTCTGAACTTATGAGCGATTCACCTTGGCGTGTGACCCATTTTGGGACCGAGATTCTTAAGATTTTGGGGGTTAAGTCTGGGTGAGCGATGTAAAAATTTCTTATCATTTCCCCTAAAAGGCTGTATAATTAGCCGCCGCACCCGGAGAGATGCCAGAGTGGTTGAATGGGACGGTCTCGAAAACCGTTGTGGGCCTCGTTGTCCACCGTGGGTTCGAATCCCACTCTCTCCGCCTTATCGGACACCCTGTGCTGTACGCATAGGGTGTCTTTGTTATACTTGTCTGGTCGGGTGTAACCTGTGAGCAAAAACCTGTTTGCCTTATCCTATTCACATGATTGGTGATTTTTATGAAGTTATTTCGCGCCTGCATGATGGTCAAATTTCGGCTTTTTTTCTGCTCGCCTTTTCTTTCTCTGATGTTTCTTTTGTCCATGGCTCTTTTTTCTTGTCAACCTGCTCTTCCGGTGCTTGAAACACCTTTGCCTACGCCCATTGCTCTCACGAGACAACCTTCCCCCTCGGCTACGTTTACAGATGTCCCGCTTACCCCAACTGCATCGCCGATTCCAACCGCTACCCCTGTGCCACACCCGATGAGCATTGCTGCTTTGCGGGCGGGGGTCTACCCGGGCAGTGAAATTGTCATCGAGCGCGAATTGGAGCGTGGAGCCAATTACCGCCGCTTCTATGCTTACTACCTCTCGGAAGGGTTGAAAATCTACGCCCTGTTGACCATCCCCAACGGGGACATGCCGGCTGGCGGCTGGCCAGCAATCGTCTTCAATCATGGCTATATTCCACCGGATGTATATCGAACGACAGAGAGGTATGTGGCCTATGTAGACCGACTGGCACGCGCCAGGTATATCGTTTTTCGGATTGATTATCGCGGTCATGACCGTTCGGAAGGTCAGGCAACCGGCGCCTATGGGCATCCGGGGTATCTGATTGATGTACTAAACGCTGTTTCTTCGCTTCAGCGCCACCCACAGGTGAACCCTGACAAAATTGGTATGTGGGGCCATTCGATGGGAGGCTATCTCACCTTGCGAGCGATGGTTGTCTCTGCCCAGGTCAAAGCGGGTGTCATCTGGGCTGGGGTGGTGGCTTCCTACCCGGAAATGCTCTACAACTGGCGGCGCACGGGCAGTTTTACGCCTTCCCCCAGTTCGCGTGGCGCTAGCTGGCGCGGCACCTGGCTGGAGATGTATGGCACGCCGGAGCAAAACCCGGAGTTTTGGGCTTCGATTTCCGCCAACACCTATTTGAGCGACCTTTCTGGCCCCTTGCAGCTGCATCATGGCACTGCCGATGAGGATGTTCCGGTTGAGTTTTCCATTCGTCTGGCGGAACAAGCACGTGCTGCAGGGCAGACTGCTGAACTGTACCTGTATGAGGGTGATAACCACAACATCTCGAAGTTCTTCACGACCGCAATGAACCGGACGATTGCTTTCTTCGACAGCGTGCTGAAGTAGGGCGGGGAAAATCCGTCCTCAACCTATGATACAATCTGAGCGGGCTATCGCGGCTACCTTTCGATGAAACTGCTGACCTCCCCATGACTCCCAAAATTGCCATCGTCCATGATTGGTTCATCACCTATGCCGGCGCTGAACGCGTGGTCGAGCAGATGTTGCAGGTTTTTCCGCAAGCCGACCTGTTTGCGCTGCTAGATTTCATGACCGGTCCGGAACGCGGCATGTTGCAGGGCAAACCGGTGCGAACTTCGTTCCTGCAAACGTTCCCCTTTCTCAACCGCCGAAACTACCGCAATTTTTTGCCGTTGATGCCGCTTGCTATCGAACAACTCGATGTGAGCGGCTACGATGTCGTCCTGACCAACTGCCACGCCGTCTCGAAAGGCGTTATCACCAGCCCAGAGCAGCTGCACATCAGTTACATTCACACTCCCATGCGCTATGCCTGGGATATGCAAAACGACTACCTGACCGTGAGCGGTATGAAGAGCCTGAAATCCGCTCTGGCGCGTCTGATTCTGCACTACATTCGTTTGTGGGATTCAGCCGCTGCCAACCGCCCGGATGTTCTCTATGGAAACTCCGCCTTCATCTGCCGCCGCATCGAGAAAATCTACCGGCGCAAAGCCGAAGTTCTCTACCCGCCGGTTAACACCGATTACTTTGCCTTCCACCCCGAAAAGGAAGATTTCTACCTGACGGCCTCGCGCCTGGTGCCTTACAAACGGATTGACCTGATTGTGGAAACCTTCGCTACCCTGCCCGAGCGCCAGCTGGTGGTGATTGGGGATGGCCCGGAAGCTCGCAAACTGCAATCCTTGAACCTGCCCAACGTGCGCTGGTTGGGCTTTCAGCCAAACGACGTGCTGCGCGCGACCATGCAGCGCGCCCGCGCCTTCATTTTCGCTGCCAAAGAAGATTTTGGGATTGTTCCGCTTGAGGCGCAAGCCTGCGGCACGCCGGTCATTGCTTTTGGAGAAGGCGGCGCGCTGGAAACCGTCATCGGTCTGGATGCGGAGCGCCCGACGGGCGTTTTCTTCCAGGAACAAACGGTCGAAGCGCTGCGCGCCGCCATCCTGCAATTCGAGCAGGAACAAACCCGCTTCGCCCCGGCTGCCTGCCGCGCCAATGCCGAGCGCTTCTCTAACCAGCGCTTTCGACAGGAGATTCAGCAGATTGTCGAAACCCGCTGGCAGTCTTTTCGTTTCCGCTCATGACGAAAACCACCGTTCTCTACCGTGATGAAGACTTCTTCTCCAGCCATGCCGTTCGGATGGTGTGGCAAAACCGCCGTCGGTTCATGACGGCTTTCATGCTGGCGAGTGACCTGCTGTGCATCCTGGTTTCGATGAGCCTGCCGGTTTTCTTGTGGCAATTTGTCCGCCCGGAATTGTTCCCTGAAATGTACCAACCGCTCATTCCGCCGGTGACGGTCTTCTTCGTCAGCGTTTACCTGATGATGGGTCTGTACCCCGGCATGGGAGTTGGCCCAGTGGAAGAACTGCGCCGCCTTTCGATTGGAACCACGATAGGAATGCTGGCGTTAATGGGTCTCAGCTTCTACCTGCGGAATATCAACATGTGGTCGCGGGCGGTGCTGGGGTTAGCGTGGTTCTTTTTGCTGGTCAGCGCGCCGCTGATGCGGAAAATCTTCCGCCGCCTGGCCGTGCGGCTGGGCATGTGGGGCCTGCCGGTGGTGGTGCTGGGCGAGACGGCGGGCGTGGGCGCCATCTACGACAACCTGCGCCGCAACCGCCTGACCGGTTTCTGGCCGGTCTTGTGTGTGCGTACCTCTTCGATTAGCAAATTCTTTTCCTCTACGCCATCCCCCGAAGTGGCGGCCATCCGCAGCCTGGTCGAGGGCATCGAAATCGTGATTCTCGTCCCCCAACGTTCGCCGCTGGAGGCCGTCAAGTGCGTGTTGCTCGATAAAACCCACCGTTTCAAGCGAATCATCGTTATGTTCGACGATGCCCGCATGGGTTCGGTGTGGTTCACCCCGCTGCACCTGGTGGAGCATTTGGGACTGGAAGTGACCCATCAGTTAATCAACCCTGCGCAGCGGGTCATCAAACGCCTGTTGGACCTCTTCCTGATTTTCGTCTCCCTGCCGTTTCTGTTGCCGTTGTGGGCGCTGATTGCGCTGGCCATCAAACTGGATAGCCCCGGCCCGGTCTTTTACACCCAGAAACGGGTCGGCTCTGGTGGTCGAGAAATTCTGATTTGGAAGTTCCGTTCGATGGTGCAGAATGCCGAAGCTGTGCTAGAAGCCTACCTGAACTCTGACCCCCAACTGCGCGAAGAGTGGAAGCACAGTTTCAAACTCAAGAACGACCCGCGCGTGACGCGCGTAGGCCGCCTGTTGCGCCGTACCAGCCTGGACGAATTGCCCCAACTGTGGAACGTGCTGCGGGGCGAAATGAGCCTGATTGGCCCGCGTCCTCTGCTGGCGAACGAAATCCCCGATTACGGCCCGGATTACGAAATCTACAAACAAGTGTTGCCCGGGCTAACAGGCCTGTGGCAGGTCTCCGGGCGCAGCAACCTGGCGTTTAGCGAACGGGCCAACCTGGATGTGTACTACGTTCAGAACTGGTCCATTTGGCTGGACATTCACATCCTCATCCATACCTTTCTTGCGGCGCTGCAGGGGCGTGGGGCGTATTAATCTTGCTTGACATGCTCTTTTCGATGTGAGAAAATGCGCGGGCAGTTTTCAGTGTGGTCTCAATTTAGTTGAGAGCGGTGCAGTTGTTGTCTATGTGTCATATCCTAAACCCAAGCAGATATTTTTATGAAATTCGTTCCTACTGAAATTCCCGATATTGTGCTCATTCAACCGCGTGTCTTCGAGGATGAACGCGGATTCTTCTTGGAAAGTTATCAAAAACAACGCTTTGTGGAGGCTGGCATCCCTTTTGAGTTTGTTCAAGATAATCATTCCCTCTCTCGGCGGGGTGTACTACGCGGTTTACATTATCAAATTCGGCAAGCACAGGGTAAGCTCGTGCGGGTTATCTCTGGCGAAGTGTACGATGTTGCTGTAGATATTCGCCGCAGCTCACCCACCTTTGGGCGTTGGGTGGGAATCAATCTTTCTGCTCAAAACAAAACCATGTTGTGGATTCCACCCGGCTTTGCGCATGGATTCTATGTGCTTAGCGAGCAAGCGGAAGTCTTATATAAAGCGACGGATTATTACGCCCCTCAGTGGGAGCGCACCATTTTGTGGAACGATGCATCCCTCAACATCCATTGGCCTGAAGGTCCCACTCCCATCGTCTCGTCCAAAGATGCGGCTGGCGTGCCCTTAACAATGGCAGAATTGTTTGATTAAATTTTTTCAGGAGGTCAATCGAAATGAAAGGAATCATCCTGGCAGGCGGACGCGGTACCCGTTTACATCCCCTAACGCTGGCGATTAGCAAGCAATTGTTGCCGGTCTATGACAAGCCGATGGTGTATTATCCTCTTTCGATGCTGATGTTGGCCGGCATTCGCCAGGTGCTCGTCATCAGCACACCGGAAGACCTGCCCCTCTTCCGCCGTCTGCTCGGCGATGGTGGTCAATGGGGAATGGCGTTTGAATACGCCGAACAAGACCAACCGCGTGGCTTAGCGGATGCTTTTCGCGTTGGCGCAGACTTTGTAGGCCGCGAACCGGCCTGCCTGATTTTGGGTGACAACATCTTCTATGGGCAGGGCATGGTTAGCATTTTAGAGCGCGCTGCGCGTCTGACAGATGGCGCGCTCATCTTTGCCTATCAGGTGCGCGACCCGCAGCGCTACGGCGTGGTGGAATTTGACTCGCAGTTTCGGGCCATCAGCCTGGAAGAAAAGCCCAAGCAACCCCGTTCCAATTATGCTGTGCCGGGCATTTACTTCTACGACTCCCAAGTTGTTGACCTAGCGGCCCATCTCAAGCCCTCAGCGCGTGGTGAACTGGAAATCACCGACCTAAACCGCATCTACCTGGAGCAGGGCAAGTTGCAGGTGGAAGTTTTTGGGCGCGGCGTAGCCTGGCTGGATGCCGGCACACACGAATCGCTGCTTCAGGCGGCCAATTTTGTGCAAGCTGTTCAGGAACGCCAGGGCCTAATGATTTCCTGTCCGGAAGAGATAGCCTATCGTAAAGGTTTTATTACGGCTGAACAACTTCGCCAACTGGCGCAGCGCATTAATAATGCCTATGGTGAATATTTGCTGCGCTTGGCAAGCGAACACAAATGAAAACTATAAAGTGATACGATGAATCGGATTTTGCTATTAGGTAAAAATGGACAGTTGGGGTGGGAACTCTGGCGTACGCTTGCTCCACTAGGCCAAATGATTGCTGTAGACCGTCAGGACTTAGATGTTACAAATCAGGGGCAGTTGCGCGAGGCGATAGCGACTACTTCTCCTACAATTATTGTCAATGCATCTGCTTTTACGGATGTGGACGGGGCGGAAAGCAAACCACAATTTGCCCGCGCGGTTAATCGGGATGCGCCTGCTCTTTTGGCGGACGAATCTCGCCAGCGGAACATCATTCTAGTACATTATTCTACCGATTTTGTATTTGATGGCTTGGAAAAGCGAGCCTACGTTGAAGATGACTTTACAAATCCTTTGAACGTTTATGGAAAGAGTAAGTTAGAAGGTGAACAAGAAGTGCTCGGTTCTGGTGCGATAGCGTTCATTTTTCGCACCAGCTGGGTATATAGCTTGCGAGGCAATGGTTTTGTTTCTAAAGTTCTCCGCTGGGCACGAGAACAAGAAACCCTGCGCGTGGTTGACGACCAGATTGGCAGTCCTACCTGGGCGCGTATGCTTGCTGAACTGACCGCTCTCGCGCTTCATCAGGCGCTGATACGCGGTCCAGACTGGTTGGCTGAGCATCGCGGCATCTATCATCTGGCAGGCAGTGGTGCAGCCACACGCTTTGAGTGGGCACAGGCTATTTTAGAACTCGACCCGCGCGCCAGCGAACAGCGCTGTAAGGCGCTTTTGCCTGCCAAAACGGACGAATTTCCTACCCCGGCGCGCCGTCCAGCATACTCGGCTTTGGATTGCCGTAAATTTGAGCAGACCTTTGGTTTGCGCATTCCACCTTGGCATGAAAGTTTAGAATTGGCGATGAGCGGCGATTGAAACCGTTTTATTGCCCAAATTGAGAATTTTGGCCGAATGGTTCACCCATTCTCTCTGCGTTAAAATGCAAATATGGCCTGTGTGCGTGTGGATTGGCGAACTCTGTTTTTGCTCGGCTTGGCGGGAGCCATGCTCAGCTTGTCTTGGGGTACACAACACGCCCAGGCAGCAATCGGCGCCGATGAGAGTACACCCTTAACTTTTACTCCCTCGCCTTCAGCGTTTTCTGAAACCGAAACACTTTCCCCTACGCCTTCTGAAACAGACCAGGAGCAGGTTTCTAGCCCGTCTCCGCAAGACATGGCATCCCTTCTGGTTGGCTTGGCCCCTGGCAATACTTTGCGTGATTTGAAATCTCAAATTGACATGCCGGTGTATGATGCTGGGCTTGGGCGCCTGAACGTTTATCGGATAGAAGTTCCGGTGGAAGACCTTCAGGACAAAATACGCGAGCTGACTTCTCTCGATGGGGTATCGTATGTCGAACCGGACTACACTGTCACAGGGCAAGATGTCATCCCAAACGACCCTGGCTTTCCCTTTCAATATGCACTGGTCAATATCCGTGCTCCACAAGGGTGGGAGATAACGACCGGGTCACATTTGGTCACGATTGCCATTGTAGATACCGGTGTAGACCAGACTCATCCTGAACTTGCGCCCAAAATTTTGGCCGGTTATGACTTTGTCAATGGGGATACAGACCCTCAGGATGATAACGGCCATGGCACGCATGTCGCTGGCATTGCCGCTGCCATGAGCAATAATGGCGTAGGCGTAGCCGGTGTGTCGTGGAATGCGCGCATTTTACCGGTTAAGGTCTTGAATGCTTCCAATACTGGTACCTACTCTAATGTAGCCGCCGGTATTATTTGGGCGACTGACCAAGGCGCACAAATTATCAACCTAAGCCTGGGCGGAATCAGCCCATCGCTCACCTTAGAAAACGCTGTCAATTACGCCGCCTCGCAAGGTGTTTTGTTGGTGGCAGCGGCCGGGAATACGGGGGGCGCTCTCTTATATCCGGCGCGCTATGCGGCTGTGATTGCGGTGGCTAACACCAACGCTGCTAACCTGCGCGTGCCGAGTTCTGCTTTTGGACCAGAACTTGACCTCTCGGCGCCGGGTGCGAGCATTTACAGCCTATCTTTAGGTGGGGGATACACTACTTTGAGTGGCACTTCGATGTCTGCTCCACATGTTTCTGGCGCGCTGGCGCTTTTGCTCAGTATGCCAGGAATTGGCCCCGGGCAGGCACGTGTGTACCTGGAAAATTCGGCATTAGATCTCGATGCGCCTGGCTGGGATGTTTTTACCGGATACGGCCTGATTCAGCTGGATGCTGCGCTTTTGCTGGCCATTCCAACCTCGACGCCAACCCAATACTCCTCTCCAACGGGAAATGCGCCTCATCCCAACCCTTCTTCTCCATTTCCTGTGGTCGCCACTGCAACATTTACTGTAGGAGCAACCACTTCTTCTAACCCGTCCAATGCTTTGATTGCATCACTTACACCGTCCCCGTCTTTGATAGCTTCTTGGGGCGTCTCCCCTACTTCTACACTTACGCCAACCTTCACAATCACACCGTCGGCTTCCGACACTTTCTTCAGAACAGGTCGCTTCGCTTGGCTTTGCTTGGGAATTCTACTCTTGATTGTCGGTGTAATGCTTTTGTTATGGGGTAGGCGCATGGGTTATAGGTAGCAAAAAGGTACTAATGGAGGGTGCCTGTCCCTTTTGTAAATCCTTCGGTGTTTGTGTACGGGTATAATCATATCGGTAGCGTTTGTTTGATTAAAAAATTGTCTGCTCTGTTGCTATGTTGCTCTTTCTAGCAATCCAGTTTATTTACGACTGTAATCACTTAACCTTTATTGCCCCAAAAAGCTAATTTATGAGGAGTATCTCGATGAACACCCAAGTTTTTTTTCATCCTGGTGCGTTTTGGCGCGTTTTGAGCGTTATGCTTATGTTGGTTTTAATCCTTACCCCATTCGAGATGACAGAAGCAAACGCGCTTATCGCTTCATCCTTTCAGCCTGTCAATAGCGAAAATCAGGAAATTGGTGGACAAGGGGAAGAAGGCTCTTCGTATCCGGTTTATCGTCAAACGAGCGCTTTTCTCGCCGGCAGGGTAGCGGTGGGAGTGGTGGCCATCGAAAGTAGCACAGTGTCTATACCGAACCAAGAAAACTGGACATCGGGAGAATTACAGAAAGTTAGAGATGAAGTGTGGACTGGTTTGCAGAAATGGGTGAGTTGGAAACCCGCCAATACCCCGCTTGAATTTGTTGTAGACATTACGCGCGATGGTATGGCGGATAATATGGCGAGTGATAGTATTTTGCCGATTCAGATAGCCGACGAACCAATCGTTTACGATAGTGGGACTTATGGAATTTGGACTCGCACGGCGCTGGTTGCGATGGGCTATTCCGCAGGTTCCTCGGCAGACGATGCCGCATACCAATATGCCGCTGCTTTGCGCGCCGCCAACAATGCGGATTGGGCCTTCGTTTTGTTTGTAATCGACAGCAGCAACGATAATGATACGACGCCCGGCGCATTTACGGATGGTGTTTACCTACGAGCGCGTACCTTTGGCCCTTTGGCGGTCATGACCTACAACAACGGTACTCGGGGCGCAGATAACATGGAATGGACAACGGCCCAACTGGTAGCGCGTATGTTCGGCGCTGGGTTTCAATATCTTGACCCTGTGTTTGAGCCTCTCGGTTGTTCTAGCACCACGAAAAAGTTTGGCTATTGGGGCATTGCGAACGCTTATTGCGGTGTGGCTGCTCCAAGTGGAGAGCCAAATCCCCGTCTTATGTATCATGGCAACGGCAATCCAGATAGTACGACCCTGCGTCAAGTAGGTTGGATTGATACCGATTCTGATGGAATTATTGACCTGTTAGATAATCGTCCATCAATTCTGTTTTCACCGTATCCCATTAATCCTACAATTGATAATCCCCTGACTTATAGCGAAGCAGGAACGCGTAAATATCGCGCCTTCGAAACACCTGTTTCTTCTGCGACCTGCCTGACGCGTCCTACGGATGAGTGCTTCTATTCGTATTACTATGACATTACCCCTGACAATTTGGCTGTCACCATCAATAAAATTCAATCTGTCGAATACCGCATTGATGGTGGTGCATGGAACAATGCCACACTGACCGGTTCCGACCCTGATTATAAAATCTATTCGTTTACTACCCCTACGCTGACAGGTGGAAAACGCAAAATTGAAGTGCGTGCGCAGAATTCGGTAGGAGCGTATTCATTTACCAGATCTAATCTTGTCACTATTGCCGATCCCCCTTTGAATGATCTATTTGATAATCGAATAATTATAAATTCTCTTCCGTATGACCATGCGGTTGATACCGCAGCAATACCAATAGAAAACGAGGATGATCCATCTGACCCCTTGCCTTTATCCAGTACATGCACAAATACTCGCAAGGGAAAGCGTTCTGTATGGTATCAATATACATCAACAAGTGACAAAGAAATTTATCTAGATACTTTTGGGACGGATTACACAACAGTTTTGTCTGTGTGGAGAGATACAGGCAGTAATTCGATTGATGACGCTGAGCTAGTGATCTGTGCTGATAGTAGTACCAATGATCACGTCAATGTGTCGTTTACTCCAACTGCTGGTATGACTTATTACTTTATGATTAGTGAGTTCAATACGGCTTCAGGTTCTATGGAAGGTGCTCAAGACGATGTTAGTGGGCAGGGAGGCGGAACTTTGATATTCCAGGTCTCCGAAATTAAAAATCCAGCCTATTTGCCGATGCTCTTCAAAAATGCTTTTGGCGGTAACTATAACTCTGCATTTTATGTTCAAAACGTCAGTAGCACCACTCCAACAAAAGTGAACATTAAATTTTATGATACTGACGGTAATTTGAGCTGTTCGATATCAGAAATGATAGCACCTTTGGCCTCGCAAGGATGGTGGTTACCTAGTATGGGTTGTTTACCAGCGAGTTGGGTAGGTGGTGCGTATATCACATCGGTTCAGCCGATTATTGCTGTAGGACGACCACATATTGCCAGTGAGGTTATGACTTACACCGGGTTTAGTACTGGCGCTAAAGAGATGTATCTTCCCATGCTCTTTAAGAATGCGTTTGGTGGTGCTTATAAATCTGCGTTTTATGTACAGAATGTTGATCCCACAAATATAGCGAACATCTCAGTGGAGTTCTATGATCAAAACGGAGTTTCTATTTACACAGTCAACGATACCATCAATCCACTGGCTTCTAAAGGATGGTGGTTGCCTAGTTTAAGTAGTTTGCCCGACAATTGGGTAGGAAGTGCTGTGGTCAGGTCTAATCGAGATATTGTGACTGTCGGACGTCCGCACGCGGGTAGCGAAGTGATGACCTACAACGGGTTTATTTCCGGCAACACTACTTCCTATCTTCCGATGTTGTTCAAGAATGCTTTCACTGGGGGCACTTATAAATCTGCGTTTTACATACAAAATGTTGATGATTGGAACAGTGCGAATGTCACTATTCGGTATTACAACGATGCAGGCACATTAAATTGCACAATAATTGAAACGATTGCACCGATGGCCTCTAGGGGTTATTGGTTGCCTAGCGTGGGCTGCTTGCCGGATGGATGGATAGGCGGTGTAGAGGTAACGTCTAATCGCTCGGTAGTGCTAGTAGGACGCCCACACATTGATACCCAAATTACAACCTATAACGGGTTTAGTGATGGCTCTACTGTTTCTTTTGTTCCCATGTTATTCAAAAATGCATTTGGTGGCACTTACAAATCGGCTTTCTATATCCAAAACCTAAGTTCTACTGCATCTGCAAACATCACAATTAAGTACTATAACAACTTGGGCACTTTGGGGTGCTCGGTTACTGATACTATCCCACGATTGGCATCAAAAGGATATTGGCTACCGAGTGTTACTTGTTTATTGAATGGGTGGGTAGGCGGCGTGGTCATTACCTCTAATGAGCCTATTGTAACCGTTGGTCGTCCGCATATCGGTACGCAGGTAACAACTTATGCCGGCTTTTCTAGCGGAAGTGAAAACCCATAATTCAATAAATTTGTTTGCTTATTTGTAGAAATACCAACTCTTCCTGGTCTGATTTTGACCTATTGGCCAGGGAGAGTTGCGCTTTGTATTATCCTAAAATATTTAGGAAAAAGCCAACAAACTGCTTCACAAAAGGAAAAATTTGTTGTATAGTGTTATAGGCTCATACTCATGGCTCAAATCTTAATGCATGGTGGGAAAGCGGGCCATTGGTTGAACTCAAACATTTGGGCGGCAAAAAATCAAAGCCGATTATTACTTCCATAAGTTTCATGCGTTTTCGTTACAGAAGGAGGAAAATATGTCGTTCTCGATTACCCCTAAAGCACTTGGAATTTTCATTGTTATTTTAACATTGTTGTTGCCTTTTACATCGGCCCAGGCTGTTAAGCCTGCCGATGTACCTGATCCACAAGACGAACGCAGCGCGCCCACGCCAACCGAACCTCTTCCGACCGACCGGATTATCGTCAAATTCAAACCATCTGCCGATGCGGCAACTCAAAACGCCGAAGACCGCGAAAGGCTAATGGATGCGCTTAGCCAAAGCGCGGGTGAGACTCTTTCCTATTTCCGACAAATGTCGGGTAGCGCGCATGTTATTTCCCTGCGGGAAAGGCAGCCTTATGACCGGGTATTGGCTGTGGCAGAAAAATTGATGGAGCGCGCCGATATCGAATATGCCGAACCAGACCGAATTTTTGAGCATACCCTGGTTCCGAATGACCCGCTCTATTCCCAGCAATGGCACTATTTTGGCACTTACGGCATCAACTTGCCAACTGCCTGGGAGATTACCACCGGCTCATCCAGCGTTGTGGTTGCTGTTCTCGATACCGGCATTACCAACCACGTTGATTTGAGCGGGAAAACCGTATCAGGCTATGACTTCATTGCAGACTCCTTCGTAGCTAACGATGGCGGCGGACGCGATAGCAACCCCAGCGACCCGGGCGATTGGACCTTATCCGGTCAGTGTTACCCTGGCTCGCCGGCCCGTAACAGTTCGTGGCACGGTACGCATGTTGCTGGCACGATAGGGGCCAGCACCAACAACAGCACGGGCGTCGCTGGCGTTAGTTGGGGGGCTAAAATCCTACCTGTGCGGGTTCTGGGAAGATGCGGCGGATACACATCGGATATTGTGGATGGAATACGCTGGTCGGCGGGCTTGCCTGTTTCTGGCGTTCCGGTCAATACCAATCCGGCCAAAGTGTTGAACCTGAGCTTGGGCGGCCTGGGGGCCTGTGACGCTACTACCCAGAGCGCGATTAATGACGCTTTGGCGGCTGGCTTGTCGGTGGTGGTTTCCGCTGGCAACTCGAACGCCGATGCCGCCAATTTCAGCCCTGCGAACTGTAACGGCGTGATAACCGTTGGCGCTACCGATGAAGACGGTTGGTTATCCACTTACAGTAATTATGGCCCGACGTTAGAAATCAGCGCACCCGGCGGGGATTTTACGTACGACACGGGTATTTTGTCCACCCTCAACACAGGCACAACCGTTCCGGCTGCAGATACCTATGTAGGCTATCAGGGCACAAGCATGGCGGCCCCGCACGTAAGCGGCGTGATTGCGTTGATGCTGTCGGTCACTCCCAGTTTGACTCCTACCCAAGTGCTTGAAATTCTGCAAAACACGGCCAAGGATTTTGGGGAAGCGTGGTGTAACACAACTACGAACTGTGGCGCGGGCATTGTCGATGCCGCGGCGGCAGTCAAAACAGCCCAGTTTTATAATTGGTCTGGTGGCGCAATGATTACATCCTCCCAGCCGGTGGTTGCCGTAGCGAGGCCCCATGTTGGCACAGACGTTGCGTCCTATAACGCTTTTTCGTCGGGCAGCCTGACATCCTATGTGCCGATGCTGTTCAAGCAATCTTTTGACGGTACGTATAACTCGGCCCTGTATGTTCAAAATGTCCATCCTTTCAGTACGGCGTATGTATCCATCAGCTATTACACATCCTCAGGAACATTGACCTGCACGGTTACCGATACCATTGCGGCTCGGTCTTCTAAAGGCTACTGGCTGCCCAGCGTGGGTTGTCTGCCGACTGGCTGGGTGGGCGGTGCAGTGGTTACATCCACCCAAAACATCGTTGCGGTGGGCCGCCCGCACGTTGGCAGCGAAGTGATGACGTACAATGGCTTTGCCTCAGGCAGCACCACATCTTACCTGCCCATGCTCTTCAAGAACGCCTTTGGCGGCACATACAACGCGGCGTTTTACATCCAAAACGTTCATGCGTCGAATACCGCCAATGTCAACATCAAATACTACGACGAATCTGGTGCTTTGAGTTGTACAGTGACCGACACAGTTGCCCCCTTGGCTTCCAAGGGCTACTGGCTGCCCAGTGTGGGCTGTCTCTCGAGTGGCTGGGTCGGCGGCGTGGAAGTGACCTCCTCGCAGCCCATCGTCACGGTGGCGCGCCCGCACATTGGCTCGCAGGTGACGACCTACAACGGCTTTGCGTCTGGTTCGACCACAGCCTATGTACCGATGTTGTTCAAGAATGCGTTTTCTGGAGGCACGTACAAAGCCGCATTTTATGTTCAGAACATCCATCCTTCGAACAACGCCAGCATCACCATTCAGTATTACGACAGCGCGGGAAACTTGAGTTGCAGCGCCACAGACACCATTTCATCGCTGGCTTCCAAAGGCTACTGGCTGCCGGGCGTGGGCTGCCTGCCGGATGGCTGGGTAGGCGGTGTGGTCATCACCTCCAGCCAGAATATCGTTGCGGTGGGCCGCCCGCACATCGGCGCGCAGGTAACGACCTACCCCGGTTTTTCGGCGGCGAGCACCACCATGTATTTGCCGATGCTGTTCAAAGACGCTTTCGGCGGCTCGTATGACTCGGCGGTTTACATCCAGAATACTCATATAAGCAATTTAGCGAACGTCACGGTTAGTTTTTATAATGCGAATGGCGTTTTGAGCTGTACTAAGACGGCTACCATTGCACCTCGTGCTACGTTGGGATATTGGCTGCCGTCTATTACAACGTGCAACCCATAACAAGTAGGACGCTTTCCCCGCATGCTCACCCTTGCCTTTGGGGTTGAGTGGCTTGAAACAGTGAAAGCCTTCTGAATAGAGTGTAGTTGCAAAACGAAACTTAATCGGGAGGCTTTCATGATTAAGCATAGTATGCAATCCACCCTTTTGCAAAAGTTGTTTTAACTGTTGGAAGCGCATCGCGGGCGGCCTGGACAAGAGCGGGTATACTGGTGGGACGAAAGATTAGAATGGTGGTATCGAAGTTCAACCCATGGCACTATCGCGAAGAGAACATGTCGGGGTGATGTTTAGAGACGCTGCAAGAAGTGTCTGAGAGTGCTCGGCGTGGTGTGCAAAACCTGTGTGGCAGCCTGAAGATGCCTGGGGTCGTGGGTAAGATGCCTTACACATCGGTTTTCAAAGCGGGGGTCCCCACGCTCAACGTTGCTTGTACGCCAATCCTCGACTTTGGCTCTTTGAGCAAAGTCGGGAAAGAGAAACGAACAAGAAAAGGGTGCGAAAGCGCCCTTTTTTGTTTAGATTCGGGTATTGAGAGCG
>QEXW01000147.1 GCA_003130845.1 Anaerolineae bacterium | reverse complement strand
GCGCGGGTGATGAAGTTTTCAGCGCCGGCGAATTCGCTGGCAGTTTTGGCATCTAGACCAAAGGTTTTGGTCAGTGTGATGCGCTCGGGGGTGGGAGTGGGGGTTTGCGTGATTGTGGGATTGGGAGATTGGGTGATTGAGGGATTGGGAGATTGCGTGATTGTGGGATTGCGGGATTGTGTGATTGTGGGATTGAGGGCTGGGGTGGTGGCGGGCTGGCAGGCAGCCAGGAGGACGAGGAGCAGGCTGAGGGTCAGGGCGAGGCGGGACATGGGGACCTCCAGAAGCAGCATCTGTATGAAATTATACGCCCCTCCACCCCCGATTTCAGATAAAATAAAGACGGAGGCTGTCATGAGTTTGGTCAAGACCGATGTCGCCCCGACCGGCTTCCCTCCGGTGGCCGAGACGCTGCCGCAGGTCATCGAGCGACTGGTGCAGGAATTGAAGCCGTATAAAATCATCCTGTTCGGCTCCTACGCCTACGGCAACCCAACGCCCGATAGCGATGTAGATTTGTTGGTGGTGTGGGATACCGATTTGCCGCCTCGTCAGCGCGTTCAGGTAGTCTCCAGGCTGCTTTATCCCCGCTCTTTCCCAGTGGATATTCTGGTCAAGACGCCCGAGGAGTTGCAACAAGAATTACCACATAATTTCTTCCTGCGCGAAATTGTGAGCCGGGGAAAGGTTATCTACAATGGCGAATGACGTTTCGGCGTGGGTTCGATATGCAGAGGAAGATTGGCGATTGGCGATTGGCCGTCTCCTTGTTGCGGCGTAAGCATCCCCCGCTCACGGCGATTGGGTTTCACGCCCAACAAAGCGCCGAGAAATATCTGAAAGCCCTGTTGCTTTCCCGCCAGGTGGCATTCCCGAAAACGCATGACCTGCCCACTCTCAGTACGCTCTGCGAACAAAATGGGATTTGGACCGGTTTCTCGCCGGACGATCTGACGTTTCTGACCGATTGCGCCGTGAGCGTGCGCTACCCCGGCACGGAATTGACCCTGGACGAGGCCCGCCAAGCGGTGGAGATTGCCCGCACGGTACGTGCCTTTGCGCGGCGGTTTTTGGGGGTGTAGCGGGGAACAATGCGGTCGGTCACCGCCTGCGCGCCTTCGTGGCTCCATTTGTGGACGGCTCCGTCGCCCCGGACAACCTAAAACGCCCCTCCTGCCAGGCCGCCTGCGCGCCTTCGCGGCCCCATTTGTGGACGGCCCCCCTCGCCCCGGACAACCTAAAACCCCCTCCTACCAGACCGTCTTCGTGCCTTCGTGGCCCCTTCGTGGCTCTATTCGTGGCCAGTTTCTCCACCAGATGGCATATCCGCTATGTGACGATAAGCGATGACCAATTAAACTTGATTGCAACCTTTTGCGCTAAAATTAGACCTATTCTAGACCAAGCCGACGTTTGCACACGGCGGCAGATGATTGAACTGCTTGATGTGCGCGGCAAAATCGCTATTGAGAATGGCGAGAAAGTGATTTATCTCAAATGTCTGATTACATCGGAACAGCAACCGCTTGTGCCAATAGTAATATTGCTTTTTGTAAGTATTGGGGCAACCGAGATGCGACGTTGCGTTTGCCGGTCAATGGCTCGATTTCGATGAACCTGGAGGGCTTGTTCACACGCACAACGGTCCGTTTTCAGCCCTCGCTGGCGTTGGATGAAGTGGTGATTAATGGCCGTGAAACCACCGGCAAAGGGTTAGAACGGGTTGTTCGTATTTTGGACATTGTACGCCAGGCGGCTGGCATGGATGTACGCGCTGAGGTGATTTCGGAAAATAATTTTCCGACCGGGGCGGGGATTGCTTCTTCGGCGGCGGCTTTTGCTGCTTTGGCCTTGGCGGCGACCCGCGCGGCGGGCTTGGCATGGGACGAAGCGCAAATTTCGCGCTTGGCTCGCTTGGGCTCTGGGTCGGCTGCGCGCAGTGTCCCAGGGGGGTTTGTGGAATGGCAAATGGGCACAGGAGATGAAGACTCGTTTGCCGTTTCAATTGCTCCGCCCGACCATTGGGCTTTGGCCGATTGTATCGCGATTGTCTCCGAGGGGCACAAAGCAACGGGTTCGACAGAGGGCCATGCTCTGGCGCCGACCAGCCCGTTGCAATCGGCTCGGGTGGCAGATGCCCCACGTCGTTTGGAAATTTGTCGGCGTGCCATTTTGGAGCGTGATTTTTTTGCCTTAGCAAGCATCATTGAGCTGGATTCAGATATGATGCACGCCGTGATGATGACCAGTCAACCACCTTTGTTTTACTGGCAACCGGCTACCCTAGCGGTGATGCAGGCCGTGCGGCGATGGCGAGAAGATGGACTGCAAGTAGCCTATACCGTAGACGCCGGCCCGAATGTACACGTCATTTGTCCGCAGCGTGAAATGGGCGAGGTTGCTCATCTGTTGCAGCAAGTTTCGGGTGTGAAACGTGTGTTATGTGCTACGGTGGGTGGGCCTGCCAGGTTGGTCTAATACTTTGCTAACGAAAAGGCGATATAATCCATCCGAATGACAATTTTGGATGGCCAAATCTCTCGATAGTGTGTTGAAGTCGAGCGGCTTGGGCCTGTAGTTAGAGTAAGGATGAAACTATGACGCTGTTACTGGTTGTTCTTGTCTTTGGTGGCATGATTTTCCTCCACGAGCTGGGGCATTACCTCGCCGCGCGACTGTTCAAAATCGAAGTGGAAGAATTTGGTTTTGGCATTCCACCGCGCTTATGGCGCTTTTGGCGCATGCCGGGTAGTTTCCAAGTGGGCAATCATGTCATTCAGATACCGGCCAATTCTGATTTGTCCGTAGATGTTAATGAACTGGAGCATCGGCCAGTGGATTTGGTGCTGGAGCGCAAAGGTGAAAGGCTGGTTCTGCAAGCCATGAAATTGTGCGAAGCGCAAAGCGACCGCTACGTTTTGGCCCACCCAACGTTGACAACACAGGCTGATGGTACCCTTGGGTTGAGTGGTATGGTGCGCGATTTGCGTTTGGGCACCGAATTCACGCTGAATTGGTTGCCCCTGGGCGGGTTTGTGCGTCCTAAAGGGGAGGGTGACCCGGAGATTGCGGGAGGCTTGGCGGCTGCCAATCCGTGGAAGCGGCTGGTGGTTTTGTTTGCTGGGCCGTTTATGAATTTGTTGACCGCTGTTGTGGTCATGTCTGTGATTATTGCGCAGGCGGGAATGCCTGTGCCGGGCAAGGTGTTGATTGAAGATGTAACTCCCAATTCCCCCGCTGCCCAGGCAGGGATTCAGGCGGGGGATGTGTTGGTGGCGATTGCTGGCCAACCGGTGCAGGAAATTCAAGAAGCCCGCAACATCATTCGCGCCAACTTGGACCAGCCGCTAGAGATGACCTTTGAGCGTGGTGGCGAGCGTGTGACGTTAATCGCAACCCCGCTTTCCAGTCGAACCCCGGAACAGGGTGCGCTGGGCGTAGCACTTTCCTACCCGCGCCGCGATGCGACGCTGGCGGAAATCATCACGGGCGGGGTCACTGTAACGGCGGTACAGTCGTTGAATTTGCTGTATGTGCCGATTGGTTTGATTCAGGGTGCCATTGCGCCCGAACAAGCGCGCCTAGTGGGCTTGAAGGGCATTTATGACTTCTTTGGGCAGGCTGTTGAGCGTGATGCCGCCAGCCGCCAAGAGAGTGTGGTCGCTCCATCGGGTGGGATGACGACTGCTTCTTCTCGGCCTACAAATTACGTTCTTTCGTTGGTTGCGATGTTGAGCATTTCGCTGGGTGTGATGAACTTGTTACCCATTCCGGCCCTGGATGGCGGCAGGATTTTATTTACCTTGCCTGAGATTTTCTTCCGCCGGCGTATTCCGCCTCGCTTAGAGAACGTCATCAATGGCGTGGCGTTTCTTTTATTGATTGGTTTGATGTTGGCTGTGAACCTGATGGATTTTATCAGCCCGGCCAACATTAGCCTGCCATAAAGAAAAGTTGACTTTTGATTATGAAAGAAATCCCTTTTTCTACGGTTTTATCTGCCCTGGAAGATACTTCGCGCGTGTTTCCTAGTCGTTATCTTGGGCAGTTTTCCGATTTGTCGCCAGCGAACTTGGATGCGGTGATGCGAGTTTGGCCGCGTTTACCGCAGACCCGTAAACATCTGCTGCTCAAACGCATGGTCGAGATGTTTGATGAGGATATTTTGCTCTCTTTTGACTCGTTGGCGGCTCGTCTCTTGGATGACCCGGATGCACAGGTGCGGATTTATGCCTTGCAATTGCTGATGGAGACGAATGACCCTCGGCTGTTACCCCGTCTGATGCAAATCGCGGGCAGTGACCCGGAACCGGCCTCGCGTGCCCAGGCTGCTATGGTGCTAGGGCAGTTTGTTGAAATGGGTGAGTTAGAAGAAATGTCTGCTGAGCATTTGCAACGGGTGACCGATTGCCTGCTTTCAGCCGCACAAGACCCGGATGGTCAGACTGCTCGCGCGGCCTTGGAATCACTTGGTTTTTCTAGCCGGGCCGAAGTTCCGCCATTGATTGAAGCAGCATTTCGGCATCGGGACCCGCGCTGGCAAGCGGCTGCGCTTACGGCCATTGGCCGCTCTGCTGATGCGCGTTGGCAGGAGCAGGTCTTGGAAGCGTTGTTGAGCGAGGACCAGCAAGTGCGTTTGGCCGCTGTGCGGGCTGCCGGAGAATTACAACTCAAACCTGCGCGTCAGCCGCTTTTGAACATGATAGAAGAGGAAGAAGATGACGAGGTCTTGAAGGCAATTATTTGGTCGCTCTCTCTGATTGGCGGCGAGGATGTGCGTGAATACCTTCAAACCTTGATGGATGATACCGATGACGAGGAATTGCTCGATTTCCTCGAAGACGCGTTGATGAATTTGGATTTTACCGAGGATGTTGAAACATTTAACTTGCTAGCGTATGATGAGGAAGAACCAGTATTGCGCAAGAAAAAGTCTCGTGGCACCGAATAAGGTTCTCTAAGATTTAGCTTGGTTCTTTTGCCACCCTCCGCGTTCTAGGAGCGCGGAGGGCTTTTTCAGGTTACAATTACTTTCATCTCCTGTTTCTTGAGTGGCTATGTCTATCTACGAGCTGTTTGATACTTTTGCCAATAACATCCTCCCCATTTTGCTGATTAGCGCAGCCGGATTCTTGGTTGGCAAAACGTTTGAAGTTGATTCGCGGGCGATTGGACGTTCTTTATTTTATTTTTTTACCCCTATTCTGGTATTTAATTTATTATTAAGTAATCAGCTGCCTGCCACTGAAGTGTTTCGTATTGGCGGCATAGCATTTGGTGTCATTCTCTCATCGGGTGTGATGGCACTGTTAGGTGGGCTGGTATTGCGGCTGGAGCGAACGGCTCTGATTTCATCGTTGTTGACGGCGATGTTTGCGAATAATGGCAATTATGGTTTGCCGTTGATTGCTTTTGCGTTTGGACAAGATGCGTTGGCACATTCTGGTCTGTATTTTGTGTTTGCCTCGCTTTTGACCAATACCTTGGGCGTCTTGATTGCCTCTTTGGGACATCTGGATTTGCGACAGGCCTTGCTTGGTTTGTTTCGGGTGCCAACGATTTATGCTGCTTTGCTGGCAGTGTTGATTCACGAGATTGGCATTGCCCTGCCTTTGCCGCTGGAGCGCACCATTGGGCTGGCAGCCAACGCCACCCTGCCCTTGATGATTTTTTTGCTGGGTTTAGAACTGCGGCATGTGCGCTGGACAAACAGCCGCCGTGCTTTGGGGTTAAGTACTACGGTCCGTTTGTTGATTGGCCCGCTTTTGGGGTTTGCGTTTGTTGCTTTGTTTGGTTTGACCGGTAGCGCGCGTCAGGCAGCTGTGATGGAAGCCTCTATGCCGTGCGCTGTGGCCAATGCCAACCTGGCGGCTGAATATCGTTTGGACACCTCTTTGGTAGCGGCAACTGTTTTGGTGAGCACACTGTTAAGTCCCCTTACCCTGACACCGCTCATCCTGTTTTTGGGAAGGTGATATGAAAAGATTGATTTTTCTCCTTCTACTACTCTCTTTGGGGCTTGGCACTGCGGTGGTTAGAGCCCAATCTGAGCTTATACTTCAAGTCACCGACTTGGGGATTTCCTATTTGTTTGGAGAACCGGTGACATTTCAGGCGCGCTTGCTCGATTTACCCGGCCCGGTTGCTGAAGCCTATATTGTCTTTCGTTCTGATGGCGAGGGAACCAGTCATGTGTTCCCCATTTCCGTCGAAGCCAATGGCAGTACACGCTTTACCTATGCATTTGAACAAGGCCCTTTACGTCCGTTTGCACCGGTGCGTTATTCGTACATTGTCAAACTGCAAGATGGCCGAGAATTAAAGACGGGTGAATTTTCGTTTCAGTACCTTGATAATCGCTTTCCATGGGCGGAGCGGGAAGCGGAAAGTGTGAAAATTCATTGGTACGCCGGCGGCGAGCCATTTGGACAGGCTGCGCTTGATGCGGCCCGGAAGGGGATGAGACGTGTCCGAGACTTGCTGTTGGTTGTGCCTTCGACTTGGATTGATGTGTACATCTATGCTTCGGTTGTAGATATGCAAAAAGCATTTGAGATGGCCGGGATTGCTTGGGCTGGTGGCCATGCCAGTCCGGACTTGCGCGTAGCGCTGGTGGCCATTGCTCCAGGTCCTGAACAAGGCCTGGAAATGGACCGTAAAATTCCGCACGAGCTGGCACACATCTTGACCTATGAGTTGATGCAGGAGCGGTATGCAAAACTGCCCATTTGGCTGCGCGAAGGGATTGCCTCCCGCGCAGAAGTATCTATCAACCCGGATTATGCGCGCGCGCTTTCCCTTTCGGCCGAAAAAGGAACCCTGATTCCTTTTGGGGAATTGTGTGGCTCCTTCCCACCGGATAGTGGGCGCGCTTTCCTGGCCTATGCCCAATCCGAATCGTTTACACGCTATGTCATCGAAAAACATGGACAGGCGGGTTTGCTGGCTCTGCTCAGCGCCTATGGCGATGGACTAGATTGTGAACAAGGTGCCGTACGTGCCGTAGGCAAACCGCTCAGTCAATTGCAGATGGAATGGCAGCGGGCTACCTTGGGCGCTAGGCCAGCCTGGGCGGCTTTGGGAGAATTTCTCCCCTATTTTGTGTTGTTGGTGGTTTTGTTGATTGTGCCGTTGGCGAATGCATTTTTGTTATGGAGACCAAGTCATGGATGAGAAGCAGGTGAAACGTTTTCATGTTTGGGTGCGTGGGCGTGTGCAGGGTGTAGGCTTCCGCGCTTTTGTGGTGGATACCGCGCAGCGTTTAGGATTAACGGGCTGGGTGCGCAATGTGGGGTGGGATACGGTGGAAACAGTCGCTGAAGGCCCTCAGGCCGCCTTACAGGAGTTGGTAGAAGCGCTTAAAACCGGCCCGCGCATCGCACGGGTGGATGAGTGCCGTGTGGAGGAAGAACCCTTCTCAGGCGAATTTCCCCGTTTTGAAATGCGTTCATCAAAATAAGGCTAGGTGGTGCCTGAAAAAACATTTGCTTTTTGGAAACGACGATGACCGATACCTGGAGATTGCTGATTACGCCGCCGGCGCGTGGAGCCTGGAACATGGCAGTGGACGAAGCGGTTTTGGCGGCTGCCGGACGAGGAGATTCTCCCCCGACCCTGCGGCTATATGCTTGGTCACCCCCTTGCCTGTCTTTGGGATATGCCCAACCGTTTTCTGATGTGGATATGGAACGCCTGACCGCGCGCGGGTGGGATGTAGTGCGCCGCCCAACCGGGGGACGCGCTATTTTGCACACGGATGAACTGACGTATTCTGTTACCGCTCCGCTTGACCATCCGTTGATGCACGGGACGATTTTAGAAAGTTATCGCCGTTTGGCAGTGGCCTTGGTGGCAGGGGTGCGTGCGCTGGGAATACCGGTGGAAATGGCGGAACACATGCCTGCTCTGGGTGCAGCCAAAGGACCGGTGTGTTTTGAAGTCCCTTCGGCGTATGAAATTGTGGTAGATGGCAAGAAGTTGATTGGCTCGGCGCAGGCCCGCAAGCAAGAAGGCGTCTTGCAGCATGGTTCATTCCCACTACATGGCGACCTGACGCGCATTACGCAAGTTCTCTTCTTTGCAGATGAACAAGCGCGTTCGGCAGCCGCTGAAAAATTGTTGCGGCGCGCGACAACTGCCGAAATGGTATTGGGCCATCCCATTCCCTGGGAAACCGCCGCGCAGGTTTTGGCCGATGCCTTTCAGCAGGAATTAGGTCTCCGGCTGGAACCAGGCGAATTAAGCAGCCAGGAACGTGCGCGGGCCAACGAACTGGTCCAAAATAAATACGCTCACCCTGCTTGGACAGAGCGAGCGTAAAAAACTTGCCTGGCAGTTACAGAGACGGCACAAGGCAGCTAGTGACCTAAGCCTTACTTGATAAATACGACATTCTCATATCCCAATGATTGGAAAAACTTGTATAGAAACAGCTCGGCATTGTTCTGTGCCTGCAGCAGAATCCCGTCTTCTAGCACGGCTTTGCGGATTTCTTCCTCGGCGCGCTGACGGGCGAGCGTCTCCAGGTCCACAGTTTGTTTGGTGAGGATGCCGGTGTCGCGCCGATACACATACGATTTGTTGTTATCGAGCGTGACGACGAACAGTTCCGCCGGCGGTAGCCGCACATTTAGCACGCCGTTGACCAGCACCATATCTTGGGGCTGGATTTTTCCCATGTCAATTCCGGCAATCGCGATGCCGTGTGCTACAAATAACAGGCTATCGCCAAACAAAAAATTGAAACTCCCCTGTCCAATTTCAGCGGTAATTACTTTTTCTACAGTGTATTGAATCGTTTCCAGCCGAGCCAAGGCGCGCACTTCTTGGATATACGTGACCGGGTCGGGGATAATGGTGGGAGTTGGATTACGCAACTCGGCCACTTGGGTTTGCAGAGCAGCATTACTCTGTTCAAAAGGAGCAACGGCTCGTTCAATGCTCGTCTGCGCGGTTTGTTGGATAGAGTTGATGAGAAAGTAGACGCCCGCCAGCAGCAATACGACGATAAGCAGAAAGAAGACAAACGACTTTCCATTCATAAAATGACTCCTTAGATTTGGGCGAAAAACGGTGCCGCTAGAACGACGCTGCGTTGCAAAAGCTATTGTGTGGGCAAGTTAAAGTAGTTGTAGACCGCTTGGGAAATTTGCGCAATCATGGTCGAAACCGGCTCCCAGACCGTTTGCACAGGGTGGTAGACGAACACAACGAGAATGTAGTTGCCGCCAGGGGTGTAGACGATACCGGCATCGGAGATGTTCTGAATGATACCGGATGGGCCGCTAATCCAACCATGTTTGTGAGCGATTTGAGTTCCTTCGGGAACCCCTGCTTCGAGCAAAACGCCAATTTTATCGCGTTTTAGATATTCAATCATTTGCTGGCAGGCAGCCTGGTCGATTTTTCCGGGAAAGGCTGCCAGCAAGGCACCACCACCGTTTTGCGCGCATTGGTAAATATCGGCCAGCAAGGCACCCATATCGGAGGGCGTGGTCTGGTTATAAATATCCGGTGACGTGATGACATCGGTGCGTTGGTTAGCGGGGGTTTTGAAAATCTGTAGCAGAGGGGCGCGATCGTAAAAGTAACCTGCAATAAACGTGTTTTCTAACCCCAGAGCGCGCATATCTTCGGTGACGGCCAAAGGGCCTCGTCCAGCAGCGATGCGGTCCATCAGGCGGTCGGAGGGCGGGTTTTCCGATTTGGTAATCATCTCCAACACATCCGTAGCAATCGGCTCGCTCAAGACAGGCCCCAGATTCTTGAAAGTGGAGACTAGGATAGGGATTTTAATGGTGCTGGAGGCCGTAAAGGCGATGTCTGGCTCAACCGGAATAGGTTGCAGCATGTTGTAGCCAAAGTGAATTTCCGAGCCGTTTTGCAAATCCAACATGTAGAGTCCCACCACGCCATCAAAGCGGTTAATCTCAATAATTTGCTTAAGCAGCGTTTCTAGGTTTTGCAATGGCGGCCGCCCGGGTGCGGTGCGTTGGAAGCTGAGCGAGACGGTACGGTTGGTGGGAGAACGCAAGGCATCTTCGATGAGAATCACCGCGCGTTCAATGTCTAAGGCCTGCCCGGTGGTACCAGCAGCAAACGTCGGCTGACCCGGAACCGGCTGGGCGGCAATGGCCGGAATGTCGTAGCGTGAGGCAATTTCATCGCGCAAATAAGCGCGCAGGCGTTCTTCGTTGAGCGTCGCAATCAGTGGAATGTCTGTGGTGGGCGTCTCACGGTTCCACAGGTAATCCCAAAAGCCACTCCAGAACGGGCTGCTGGTGCGCTGTAAATCGGCTGCAGCCAGCATAGCCTCGGTATCAATTTGAAACCCGGCTAGGGCGGGGTCCATGTGAATAATTGCCCCGGCGTATTGAATTTCAATCGGGGTTTCGTACACTTGCAACAGGCGCTGCGCTGCTGTTTGCGGGTCTACCCCGCCAACGGCTACACCGGCAATCGTCATGCTGGTTGGATAGCTGGTTCGCAGCCGGGAATAGCGCGTTAATTCCACCATTGTCAGGCCAATGGCTGCAGCAATAAACAGAAGCGAAACCCAACGGAGTAAAAAGGAAGCATCACGGACGATTTTCACGCAGCCTCCACATCTTCAAGAAACTTTTTTTCATCCTTTACACTCGTGTCACTTTATCCTTGCATTATCTGACGCGCAAGAGTATAACACAGACAAGTTTGGCGAGGAATTTGCACCACCCCTTGCCTGGCTCAAATCTGCCAATACGAGGTTTGCATGCTTCGCAGCTTTCTGATTTACCTTTCCAAAGCCGCTTGGGCACAAAATATGGTGACGCGCTGGAGCGTGGCCTGGAAAGCCGCCTCGCGCTTTGTGGCTGGTTCAACCGTCGAAGATGCCATTCGCGTTGTGCGTTTGCTCAACGAGAAAGGCATTAACGCCACTCTTGACCAATTGGGTGAACACACGACCACTCCGGAAGAAGCCAATCGCGCGGCGGATGGCATTCTTGCTACACTTGATAGTATTCAGCAGGCCGGCGTGCGTTCAAATGTTTCTATCAAACTCACCCAAATCGGCATGGGTCTCGATGATGACGTTTGCCGTGCTAATTTGACCAGGATTCTGGAACGGGCACAACGCTATCAAAATTTCATTCGCATTGACATTGAAGATAGCCCTTGGGTAGATAAAACCATTCAGTTCTACCAGGAGCAACTTGCTGCTGGGTTCACTCCGCACACGGTTGGACTGGCAGTTCAATCCTATCTATACCGTGCCGAAAATGACGTGCGCACGCTGCTTCAGCAAGGGACGAAGTTTCGCCTGGTCAAGGGCGCATACAAAGAACCACCAGACGTTGCATATCCCAAAAAGGCTGACGTAGATGCGAATTTCGACGTGTTAACGTCCGTCTTGATTGATGCTTCGCTCGCCCAAAACAGCACCATTAGCCCCGATGGGCGCATCCCAGCCATTCCGGCGATTGCGACACATGATGAAAAGCGCATTGCGTATGCTAAAGCCTATGCCGATAAGGTAGGTCTCCCCAAAACAGGCCTCGAATTTCAGATGCTGTATGGCATTCGGCGTGATTTGCAAGAAGAACTAGCCAAAGAAGGTTACCCGGTCCGAGTCTATGTGCCTTTTGGCACCCATTGGTATCCTTACTTTATGCGCCGTTTGGCCGAGAGACCGGCAAATATCTGGTTCTTTGTGTCGAATTTTTTCAAGAAATAATCGTTTTCTGTCCATCACATCTTGGATGGATAGGTTCGGCGTTTCCGATTGACCCCTCAAGCATGGCGTGTTTTCCCGACTCCTGCCGGGAATGATGTTGGTTGGGTCTGCCGCAATTTTCCTGTTGTTCTCTGCCTAAAAACTGGCTACACTATAACCATGAACGGTTCCTCGCAAACTGACAAGCGCCTTCAGCAATTAGAACGGCTGGTTGAAGTCAGTCTGACGCTCAATTCCACCCAGAACTTGGATGAATTGCTTCAGTTTATTATTCAAACCGCCACCGAAATCCTCGATTGTGAAGCGGCCTCCATTTTGCTTTACGATGAAAAACGCAATCGCCTGTTCTTTGCTGCTGCTACTGGCTCCGACCCGAAAAAACTAGCCCAAATCCCTGTTCCATTGGATGGTTCACTCGCAGGTACCATTTTCCGCGAAGAGCGCGCAATTCTCATCAACGATGTCACGCAGGACCCACGCCATTATGGCGTAGTGGGTCAAAAAATTGATTTTCAGCCGCACTCCTTGCTTGGCGTGCCGATGCGCATCAAAGACAAGGGCGTGGGCGTATTAGAAGCGCTCAACAAGCGACGGGGCGAATTTGACGAAGAAGACATTCGCCTGCTCAATGTAGTTGCCTCCCAGGCAGCCATTGCCATTCACAACGCCCAGCTTATCCGCGCCCTGCAAAAAGCCTACGAAGACATCAGCGAGACCGACCGCCTGAAATCGAACTTTTTGGCGCTGGCCTCCCACGAACTGCGTACCCCGCTTGGCATCATCATCGGCTACGCCTCGTTTTTGCAAGAATCAAACCTGCCCGATGTGACCGATAATGCCGAGCGCGTACTGGCCGCCGCTACCCAGATGCGCTCGATTATCGAATCAATGACCAGCCTGCACCTGCTCCAGGCGCGCGGGCTGACGTTCAAACCGCGCGTCGTGCCGATTCAGCAAGTGTTGCGTGCTGCGTATGAGGAGATGCGCCTGATTGCTGAAGAGATGCGTCACTCCGTTGCCCTGCAATTACCATCGCAATCACTGCTGGTCACTGCCGACCCCGATAAGCTGACTCCCGCCTTCGTCAACATTCTCAACAACGCCATCCGTTTTACGCCGCCAGGTGGTGAAATTACCATGAGCGCCGTCAACCGTGGGGGGAGTATTTTGGTCTCGGTACGCGATACTGGCATCGGTATCGCGCCTGAGAACTTGACCAAAATCTTCCTAGAGTTCTACCAGGTGGAACCACATACCACCCGCCGCTTTGGAGGGTTAGGAATTGGTTTGACGATTGCCAAAGGACTGATTGAAACACAAGGCGGACGCATTTGGGCCGAAAGCGAGGGGCTAGGAAAGGGAACCACCATTTACGTGGCCTTACCGCCTGCGGGAACAGCCTCCTTGAGCATGGGAAAATTGCCTGGAGAATGATGTTGGCAACATTGGTTTCAAACAGCAAACGCAGCCTGCTCATCCTTACGCTCATTCTCCTCATCTCCACAACGCTCAGTTTCGCCATGCTGACGCGTGGTCACCCCTGGTGGGATGATTTTGCCTCTTACGTGATGCAGGCGCGCGCCATCTTAAACGGGGACATGGGCGAGTTTGTCCGCCGCAACGCCTTTACGATTCAAAACTCCTCTTACCCGCCGGGACCAATCGCCTACCCTTGGGGCTACCCGCTCCTGCTCGCGCCGGTCGTGGCGTTGTTCGGAATTCACCCGCTGGCGCTCAAACTGGTTGCAATTGCCTTCTACGCACTGTTCCTGCTGATTTTCTTTTTGCTGGCTCGCACTCTCCTAACGGAAAGTGAAGCGCTTCTTCTGACGGCCGTGCTGGCTTTCAACCCGGCGCTGCTGCTGGCCAACGACCTGATTCTCTCCGACATTCCCTTCCTGACCGTCTCCACACTGGGGGTTCTGCTGATTGACCGCTGGAGGAAAACGGCTCCCGACTTTTTATCGGGTCTGGCAATTGGCCTGACCATCTTTTCCGCCACCTTCCTGCGCGCCAACGGAATCTTGCTTTTTATCCCACTTGCCGTCGCGCTCCTATTTCGATACGGGGTGGAGTGGAAACCTACCCTGCGGCAACTCCTTCCACCGCTCGGCGCGTTCGGCGTCTTGTCCCTTGCCGCCGCCTGGATATTCCCCAACGGGCAGGATTCGTACCTGAGTCACTTTTCCATGTTCAGCCTGCCGCGCTTGTGGGACAACTTCCTGTTTTACCTGTGGCTGCCCTCCTGGGCCTTTAACGAAATCCCGGCTGGCGTGGTGTTTTATCCGCTTCTGGCAGTGTGCCTGCTCTTTAGCGTAGCGTTACATTGGAAGCGTGACCTGGCCATCCATGCCTACAGCCTAGCCACCCTCGCCCTGTTCATCTTGTGGCCGGAGCGGCAGGGACTGCGTTTCATCTACCCAATTTTGCCTTTCCTCTTCATTTTCGCTTTCGAGGGGATGAAACTGGCGCTAGAGCGACTCCCCGCAGGCTGGCAGGCCCGCGCCTCTCGCCTAGCGACCGGTTTTTGGGGCATCCTGCTCCTGCTCTCGCTCGGAACCTCCGTCCATTTGGCTTGGGGTAACCTGGCCGCGGAGCGCGCCATCAACGGCCCCTTCGATGAATTCAGTTACGACCTGTACGAATTCATCCGCGAAGAAACCCCCGCTGAGGCCGTCATTGTCTTCGTCCGTCCGCGTGCCTTGCGCCTGTTCACAGACCGCGACTCGTTCATGACCACCCGCTGTGAAGACCTGTCCAAGGGCAGTTATGTTGCCCTTCATGAAAAACTGGGTAATATCGGACAAATCGCCCCAGAGCAAATTGCCACTTGTCCTGACGTCAGGCTAGAAGAAGTCTTCAACAACCGACGTTTTACCGTGTATCGCATTTTCCCAAAGCGATAAACGTTCTCGCCACCGCAGAGAAACACACAGGAATACGGGCAACCAGCGTGTTTTCCTCGTGAAGCCGTGCCCAAAAACCAAAGTGTCGGATGACGTGTAAACGTTGAAGAAGCGTGGATTGACAGTTTGGGCGCTTCTCGCTATACTGAAAGTGCTTTCTAATTTGCTTTCATACAGGACCGCCTCATGCCCCCTCCTAAATCGCCCACCATTTACGATGTTGCCAAACAAGCCGGGGTCAGCATAACCACTGTCTCCCGCATGTTGAACGCCCCCGATAAAGTGACACCCGAAACACGCGAGCGCATTTTGGCGGCTATCGATTCACTTGGCTTTGTGCCAAAAGCAGAAGCCCGCGCGCGCGCCTTGCGGCAAACAGGACGGATTGGGGTCATCACCCCGTTTTTTACTGCCCTCTCTTTCGTTCAGCGTCTGCGTGGCGTGGCTGCCATGCTCTCGCGTCAGAATTACGAGTTGGTGATTTATCCTGTTGACTCAGAAGAACAGCTAAAGGGGTATATTTCCTCCATCCCCGTCATGCGCAACATTGACGGGCTGATAATCATGTCTCTGGCCATGCAAGACCAAGACGTAGAACGCCTGGTAAGCAACCAAATGGAAACGGTCTTAATTGAGTTTGACCATGAAAAATTAAGCTGTGTTGTGATTGATGATTACCAGGGTGGGCGTATGGCAGCCGAATATCTCTTGCGCAAAGGGTATTGCTCCTTTGGCTTCCTGGGTGACATTGAACCCCCAGAACGCTACGCCATTCATCCGGTACGTTCTCGCTTGGAAGGCTTTCAATCTGTCTTGCAAGAAAACGGCCTGACCTTATCTTCTGAAACCATTAAAAGCGCCTTTTATGCCCACGAAGCCTCGCGCCAGGCAGCCTATGAGTTGCTGACCATGCCAAACCGGCCACGCGCCATTTTTGCCGCATCCGATATTCAGGCGCTCAGCATCATCAAGGTTGCCCGCCAGTTAAACGTTCGCATCCCTGAAGATGTGGCACTGATTGGCTTCGATGACATTGACATGGCCGAATATGCCGACCTGACCACCATCCGCCAGCATCTCGACGAATCGGGTCGCCTAGCAGTGGAAATCCTGATGGGACGCATTGCCGACCCATCTCGCCCGGTGCAGCACATCAAACTGCCGCTGACGCTCGTCGAACGCGAAACGGCGTAGAATGTACCGTCTTAGGCGGGTCTCAAATCCATTGAGCCATCTCTCAACCGTTCGAAACAACAGGTTGCCCGCTGCTAAAAGTTGATGTAATACTCCAGTCAACCGTGAGGCCTATCCTCGCGGTGTTTTTTTAAATTTCCTCTTGACTTGCATAGGCGAGAGTGCTATACTTTTTCTGAAAGTGCTTTCATAGAAACGCTTTCAACTGCTGACCCACTTTATTTCATTTCCAAAGGAGAAAGGAAGATGAAAACCAACCGTATTCTCTGGCTCCTGACCAGTTTGTTTGTTCTGGCCTCGCTGGTCTTGAGCGCTTGTGGCACGCCTACGCCGGCTGTTGAACAACCCCAGCAGCCGCAGCAGCCGGCGGAACAGCCCCAGCAGCCCGCTCCGCAGGTGCCTGCCAACCTGCCACCCGCCGGCCCAGAACTGACCGAAGCCTATGCGGGCAAGTTCAAGGGAACGGTCGTGACGATGGCTGGCCCGTTCGTGGATAACGACGCCGTCAAGTTCGAGCAATCGGTAGCGGCCTTTGAACAGGCCACCGGTATTGACATTCAGTATTCCGGCTCCAAAGAATTCGAAGCTTCCATCCGCATTGCCATTGAAGGCGGTAACGCCCCCGACATCGTCGACTTCCCGCAGCCCGGTTTGCTGGCGAACTTCGTCAAAGAAGGCCGCGTGATTGACCTGAACACCGTCATCAACCCCGATTGGCTCAAGCAAAACTACAGCCAGGCCTGGCTCGAAATGGGGACGATGCAGGGTCCGAACGGCCCCATCACCGCCGGTATCTGGGCGCGCGCCAATGGTAAGTCACTGGTCTGGTACCCCAAGAAAGCCTTCGATGAAGCCGGTTACAAAATCCCCGAAACCTGGGATGAACTCATGGCGCTGACCGAACAAATCGCCGCCGATGGCGATACCCCCTGGTGCGTGGGCATCGAATCTGGTGCGGCCACTGGCTGGCCAATGACGGACTGGATTGAAGAGACCATGCTCCGCACCACCTCGCTGGAAAACTATGACCGCTGGGTGCGCGGCGAACTCAAATTCGATTCCCCCGAAGTCCGCAAAGCCATCAAATACGTCACCGACATCTGGTTCAACGACAAGTACGTGTATGGCGGGCGCTCCGCTATCGCCACCACCTCCTTTGGCGATGCTCCCAAACCGATGTTCGAGAACCCGCCCAAGTGCTGGCTGCATAAGCAGGGCAACTTCATCACCACCTTCTTCCCCGAAGGTCTAGAAGCGGGCGTAGATTACGACTTCTTCTACCTGCCGCCGATTGACCCGGCCTATGGCAAACCCGTCCTGGGCGCCGGTGACATCTACGCTATGTTCAACGACCGCCCCGAAGTGCGTGCTGTCATCCAGTTCTTCTCCACCGGCGCTTCGCTCGAAGCGTGGGTGAAAGCTGGCGGCGCCATTGCCCCGCACCGCGATGCCAGCCTGGATTGGTACCAAGACCCGGTCAGCCGCAAGGTGGCCGAAGTGCTGCAAAACGCCACCGCCTTCCGCTTCGATGGCTCTGACCTGATGCCGGGTGAAGTGGGCGCCGGCTCCTTCTGGAAGTCCATGACCTCCTACGTGAGCGGCGCAATTGACCTGGATACTGCGCTCAAAGAAATTGATGCCTCCTGGCCGCGCTAACCTGCGCTTGGCCTGACGTTGAAGCCCTGAAGGTGGAACCTACCCCAAACCGTCCCGTCTTCAGGGCTTCTTTTATCCGTCACTGGTTCATTGCTGACTGGTGTTTTGAATGACAAGGAGCGCAAACATGTCCAAACCTTCTCTTCTGGGCTGGCTGGCGGCCAACCTGGGGCGCATTCTCATTTCGATTTTCGTGCCGCTCGTCACCTTTCTGGTACTCTGGCAGGGTTTCATCTTCTTGCGCGATAGCAACGCGCCACAGATGGTGATTGTGCTGGTTGCCATTCTGTGGGGCGTGGGCGGCGTGGCGGCGCTGTATGCCATCTCCAACTGGCTGGTAGAGCAACTCCCCACGCAATGGACAGCACGCCTTCAGCCCTTCGTCTTCGTCGGCCCGGCGCTGGCGATTTTGTTCTGGTTCCTGGCCTTGCCCACCCTGCGCACGCTTGACCTGAGCTTTCGCGATGCCACCGGTCAGCGTTACATTGGCATCAGCAATTACATCTTCGCGCTCACCGACCGCGTCATGCTCGAAGCCTTCCGCAACAACCTGCTATGGATGGTGTTCGGCACGTTCTTCTGCGTCGGGCTGGGGCTGGTGATTGCGGTTCTGGCCGACCGCAGCCGCTTCGAGACCATTTATAAGGCGATTATCTTCATGCCGATGGCGATTTCCTTCGTGGGCGCGGGCGTTATCTGGAAGTTCGTTTACACCTACAAGGGCGAAGGCGCGGGCATTTCGGAAATCGGCCTGCTCAACGCCATGGTGCTAGCGTTGGGTGGGCAGTCGCAGCCCTGGCTGCAAATTCCACCCTGGAATAACTTCTTCCTGATTGCCATCATGGTCTGGCTTCAGACCGGGTTTGCGATGGTGGTAATTTCTTCAGCCATCAAGGGCATTTCCAGCGAAGTGCTGGAAGCCGCCCGCGTGGACGGCGCCAACGAGTTTCAGGTCTTCTGGCACATCATCATCCCCTCCATTCGTGGCACGCTGCTTACAGTGACCACCACCATCATCATCTTCAGCCTGAAACTGTTCGACATCGTGCGTGTGATGACGGGCGGAAACAACGGCACGAACGTCATCGCGAATGAGTTCTATCTTCAACGCTTTACCTACAGCAACGCCGGGCGCGCTTCGGCGATTGCCATCATCCTACTCTTGGCCGTCATCCCGGTCATGATGTACAACCTGCGGCAATTCCGTGAACGGAGGGCTTTCTGATATGTCTGCTCCTGCCAGTTTCAAGCGCGCCAAGCGCATATCCAGTTTCCTGGTCAACCTGGTTCTCATACTCATTTCTCTGGCGTGGCTTACCCCTGTTTTTGGGGTGTTCGTCACCTCGTTTCGCACCAGCGAAGACATCTTCAAAACCGGTTGGTGGACGGTTTTCCCACACCGCGCCGAAGTCAAAACCGGCGAAATCAAACTGCCTGCGGAGGTAGATGTCAACAGTATCATGACGGTCGAAGGTGTGCAGGCCACCTTCGAGCAGCTGCGGCAGGGCGTATTGCTGCCCGATGGCCGCAAACTCATCTGGTTTGGCAACAAGCGTACCCGCACCATCGAAATCTACGAGAAACGCTGGGTGGGTTTTGATACCAACCTGACGCTGGAAAACTACCGCAATGTCCTCTCTGGGCAGGAGATTCGCTTCAAAGGCGCGGATGGCAAAGAAATCCTGCGCATGGGCAACAACCTAGGCGCGGCCTTCCTGAACTCGATTGCGGTGGCCGTTCCTTCCACCATCATCCCCATCCTGATTGCCGCTTTTGCCGCCTATGCCTTTGCGTGGATGAACTTCCCGGGCCGCAAGGTTTTCTTCATCGGCGTTGTGGCCTTGCTGGTTGTCCCTCTGCAAATCGCGCTCGTGCCGATTTTGCAGGATTACACCCGCCTGAACCTGAACGGAACGTACCTCGCCATTTGGCTGGCGCACACCGGCTTTGGCCTGCCACTGGCAATTTACCTGCTCTTCAACTACGTCAGCGAACTGCCGCGCGAAACGCTCGAAGCCGCCTTCATAGACGGCGCCTCGCACTTCACCATCTTCACCCAACTCATTCTGCCGCTTTCCGTTCCGGCGTTGGCTTCGTTTGCCATCTTTCAGTTCCTATGGGTGTGGAACGATTACCTGGTAGCACTGGTCTTCCTGGGTGAGAAGACCCGCGTCATCACCAGCGCGCTGGCGGCGATGGTGGGAGAAAAAGGGCAGGACTGGCATCTGCTCACCTCGGGCGCCTTCGTTAGCATGATTCTGCCGCTCACGGTCTTCTTCGCGCTGCAACGCTACTTCGTGCGCGGCCTGCTGGCTGGTTCGGTCAAGGGGTAAGTGAGGCTTATGTCTGAGTGGTACAAAGACGCCGTCTTCTACGAACTCAACGTGCGCGCCTTTCAGGATGGCAACGGCGATGGTATTGGCGACTTACCCGGCCTGCTGACGCGCCTGGATTACCTCCAATCGCTGGGGGTGGATTGCCTGTGGCTATTGCCGATATACCCCTCCCCGCTGCGCGATGATGGCTACGACATCGCCGATTACCGCAGCATCCACCCCGATTACGGCACGCTGGACGATTTCAAGACACTGGTTCAGGCGGTTCACGCGCGCGGCATGCGCATCATCACCGACCTGGTACTGAATCACACCTCCGACCAACACCCCTGGTTCCAGGCCGCCCGCGCCGACCGCAACTCCCCCTACTACAATTACTACGTCTGGAGCGATACCGGCCAAGAATACGCCCAAACCCGCATCATCTTCCTCGATACCGAAACATCCAACTGGACCTGGGATGAACAAGCCGGACAGTATTACTGGCATCGTTTTTACTCCCACCAGCCCGACTTGAACTACGACAACCCTGCGGTGCGTCAGGAAATGCTTGAAATCGTTCGCTTCTGGCTCGATTTAGGAGTAGATGGCTTCCGTGTGGATGCCGTTCCCTATCTCTACGAACGCGAAGGAACCAACTGCGAAAACCTACCCGAAACACATGCCTTTCTCAAAGAACTACGCGCCTTGGTAGATACTCATTACCCCGGCCGGCTCTTGTTGTGCGAAGCCAACCAATGGCCCGAAGACTTGCGCCCCTACTTTGGCGAAGGCGACGAATTTCACATGGGCTTCCACTTCCCGCTCATGCCGCGCATCTTCATGGCGCTCAAGAAAGGTCATGCGCAAGACATTCTTTCCATCCTTAAACGCACGCCTGCCATCCCGCCTTCCTGCCAGTGGGCCACCTTCCTGCGCAATCACGATGAACTGACCCTAGAAATGGTCACACCCGAAGAGCGCGCCTGGATGTGGGAGCAATACGCCCCCGAAGCGGTCATGCGGCTGAATCTGGGCATCCGCCGTCGCCTGGCGCCCCTGCTCGATGGTGACCGCCGTAAAATCGAACTGGCTCACTCGCTCCTACTCACACTGCCTGGCTCGCCCGTGTTGTACTATGGGGATGAAATTGGCCTGGGCGAAAATCTGACCCTGCCCGACCGCAACGGCGTGCGCACCCCCATGCAATGGGACGACAGCCCCTTTGCCGGCTTTTCCACCGTGCCGCCGTATGCGCCTTTCCCAGGCGGGGAATACCACCCGGCGCGCGTCAACGTCGCCGCCCAATTGTGTGACCCCCATTCATTCTTCCACCGGCTGCAGCACATGCTCACCGTCCGCAAGCGACACCGCGTATTTGGGCGTGGTACATTCGCGTGGGTAGAAAGCAACGCCAACCTGGCGGTTGCTGCCTATCTACGCTCATCAGGTGGCGAGACCATCCTCATTCTCAACAACCTGAGCAATGCCCCTCAACCCATCGCCATTGAACCCAACCTGCGTGGTGCTTCACGCGACCTGCTTACCGGTTGGCTTTACCATTTGCGTTCATCCATTACCCTGGCACCCTACCAATTCCTCTGGCTCAGTCTTGAAGAATAATTGCTCAACAGGAATTCACCGCTCTATGCCTGAACCATCCCGTTCACTCCATCGTCTCATGCCGTGCCTAGAAGCAACGCTTGCCGCGCAAATTGCCGCTGACCCACAGCGCTGGCAGCAATTTACCCAGCGCTTACAAACGCATTTCCCTGCGCTTTTTGCACTTTACGCGGACCTATACAGCGCACGCTACGACTTTTTCTACCATCTTCAAGACTTACTCCTCACCCTGGCTCGTGCCTGGTTCGAACGTCCCGACGACCTACGTGCCTTAGATGCACAGCGTGAAACCAACCCACTCTGGTTTCAATCCCACAAAATGCTGGGTGGCGTCATTTACGTAGATTTATTTGCCAATGACCTCGAAGGAGTGCGGGCGAAAATCCCCTACTTCCAAGAACTGGGATTAACCTACCTACACCTCATGCCCTTCTTCAAGATGCCGGTTGGCGAAAACGATGGTGGCTATGCTGTCAGCGACTACCGCCAGGTTCACCCGCCGCTTGGCACAATGGAGCAACTAGCCACCCTCGCCCGCGACCTGCGCGCGGCCGGAATCAGCCTGGTGGCCGACTTGGTGTTCAACCACACCTCCAACGAACATCCCTGGGCCCAAGCCGCCCTTGCCGGCGATGAAGACTCTCGTGAACTCTACTTCTTCTTCCCCGACCGGACGATGCCCGACCAATACGAACGCACTCTGCGCGAAATCTTTCCCGATGAACACCCTGGCGCCTTCTCGCCTCTCCCTATAGACCAGGGGTCGGTGGTAACAGCAGACTCCCCTCTCCCATCGAGAGAAGAGCCGGGGGGGAGGGCGACCGGTTGGGTCTGGACCACCTTCCACTCCTACCAGTGGGACCTGAACTACGCCAACCCGGCCACCTTCAACCGCATGGCAGGAGAAATGCTCTTTCTTGCCAACCAAGGTGTCGAAATCATTCGCCTAGATGCCGTTGCCTTCATTTGGAAACAGATGGGCACCAACTGCGAAAACCTACCGCAAGCCCACACCCTTATTCGTGCCTTCAATACCGTTGCGCGCATTGCCGCCCCGGCCCTGCTCTTCAAATCCGAAGCCATCGTTCACCCGGACGAAGTCGCGCGCTACATTCACCCGCAAGAATGCCAACTCTCCTACAATCCGCTCCTCATGGCACTTCTGTGGAATTCACTTGCCACCCGCAAAGTGCGCCTGCTGAGCCAAGCGCTGGCTTCGCGCTTTCAAATTCACCCTGAAACAGCCTGGGTCAACTATGTGCGCTGTCACGATGACATTGGCTGGACCTTTGCCGATGAAGACGCGGCCATTTTGGGCGTCAACGGCTTCGACCATCGCCGCTTCCTGAACGAATTCTATCGTGGACGCTTCCCTGGCAGTTTTGCGCGCGGCTTGCCCTTCCAAGAAAACCCAAAAACTGGCGACTGCCGTATCAGCGGCACCTGCGCCTCGCTCGCTGGCCTGGAAAAAGCCCTGAACGAAGAAGGCCCCATCGAAGTAGAACTTGCCATTCGGCGCATCTTGCTCATTCATGGCATCATCCTTACCGTTGGCGGCATCCCGCTTCTCTACCTGGGTGATGAAATCGGCACACGCAACGATTACTCCTACCAAAACGACCCCACCAAAGCTGCAGATAGCCGCTGGGTACATCGTCCAAAAACCGATTGGGAACGTTACGCCCGCCGTCATGACCCCCAAACCATTGAAGGACGAGTCTACAATGGTTTACGAGAGCTCGTTCAAATGCGCAAAGAAAATGAAGTCTTTAGCGGTAACGCTCTACGCATCGTAGAAACCGGTAACGTCCATGTGCTAGGCTACGAACGAACCTTTGCCGGTCGCCACGCCCTTGTTTTTGCCAACTTTTCTGAACAAGAACAAACTCTACCTCCTGACATCATCCTTCGGACTGACGCACAGGCTCTCCGTCCGATTTATGGGCAACCCACCTTCACCGAAACCAACGCCCTCATCCTACCCCCAGTGGGGTTCGTAGTCTTTGCATAAATCACCTCACTGTTTCAAACACTAGTCACCAGCCTTTGTTTGTTGGACACGGATTCACACGGAAAACGCGGAAATTTTCTGGGCTTTCCTCAGAAAACATGCTTGTTGTTGCGTTCCTTGGCGTTAGCCTGTGTCTAATAAAACTGTACGGATTCTCATTTCAAGCATACTTTCAACGCCAACCTGCTAACCCGCAACCCGCCATTTTGACAGATTGCGGGTCTTGAGTCTTTCTGTTGTTTTTGTCTATATCCGTTTCCCCATCCGCGGCCCATCCGCTTATCCGCTTCCTCATCCGCTGCCCCTATCCGCTTATCCGCTTCCCCATCCGCTGCCTCATCCGCTGCCCCTATCCGCTTATCCGCTTCCCCATCCGCTTCCCCATCCGCTGCCCCTATCCGCTTATC
>QEXW01000146.1 GCA_003130845.1 Anaerolineae bacterium | reverse complement strand
TGTCGAACCTGCTCCTGTTTTTTATTAGTGTTTTTTTTGCGCTGGCACTCTCGCGCCATTATGGCAGCTGGGCCGATAAAATCATTGTTGCGCTGTCACCAACTTCGGCTGCACCGCCCTGGTTCTATGGCATCTTTCTGATATTGATTTTTGCCGCCTGGCTGCGCGTTTTACCGTTCGGCGGAATGGTGAGCGCTCCGCCGCCAAGCAATCGCTTGGAATATGCCATTGACTTACTCGTTCACATGATTTTGCCTGCCTCGGCCCTGTTCCTCTCATCCATCTTCCTGAGCATTTACAACTGGCGTACTTTCTTCCTGATTTACTCTAGCGAAGACTATGTCGAAATGGCGAAAGCCAAAGGCTTAACCGCCCGTGATATTGAACGCCGTTACATTTTGCGTCCTACCTTGCCAACCATTGTGACTAGCTTTGCCCTCTTGTTGATTGGTCTATGGACGGGCGCTATCATCACTGAGACGATTTTCAACTGGCCGGGCTTGGGTCGCACGTTATATCGTGCCATCGGTCTGTACGACACCCCGGTCATTGTTGCTTCTACGATTATCTTTGCATACTTGCTGGCGATTACCGTGTTTATCTTGGATTTCATCTACGCGTTACTTGACCCGCGTGTCAAAGTAGGGGGTGCTCAATGAACGCTCTGCGAAACTCGTTGCGTGAACTGCTGCATTACCCCTCGGCCATTCTGGGGTTATTTATCATCCTTATCCTGACAGTCATTGGCATTTACGCTGTGGTGGCTATTCCTTACGATGAAGCGATTCGCTTATGGCGCGGTGGTGAGGATGTCTGGTATCAAAACCCCAAAAACGCCGCTCCTGCTTGGTTCAACTACTTTACCGCCAAAGATTTACCCTCCACGATCCTGGTTACTAGCCGACAGCAAGAAGAGAGCCTACTCCCTAAATTGCAGGCTGAAAAAGAATACAAACCGCGCGAGACCGGCCAGGATATTGTCATTACCTATACCTTCGATTACACCTACGATGAATTTCCCAAAGACTTGATTTTCTACTTATACGGGAAATTCGACCAAAAATCACCCTTCGTTTCAATCCGGTGGTACACACCGGATGGTCGCGAAATCCGCATCACCGATACCGCTGTTTCGAACCGTCTGACCTATCGCTTTTTGCAGGACGAAAAACTCAAACGACGGCTGAAAGGTGTTTCGCCCGAAATAGGCTTGCTGGCCGACCCGAAGTCTGACCCGCCCGTGCCGCTCAAAGGCACGTACAAAATCGTCATCGAAGCCACCACCTTTGAACCCAATTCTGATGTGGATGGTGAATTTGTTTTGCACGGTCAGTTACATGGTTGGGCAGGTACCGACCATCTACGCCGTGACTTGAGCCTGCCGCTTTTGTGGGGCATTCCGGTTGCACTGGCGTTTGGCTTGTTGGCCTCGCTTGGCACTGGCACGCTGACGATGATTATCGCTGCGATTGGCGTGTGGTTCGGCGGCTGGGTAGATGAACTGATTCAGCGCATCACTGAAGTCAACCTGGTGTTGCCGTTCCTGCCGATTCTCATCATGCTTGGCACGCTCTATTCGCGCAGTATCTGGGTGATTCTGACGGCCACCATCCTGCTCAACATCTTCACTGGCGGCATCAAGAGTTACCGGGCTATTTTCTTGCAAATCAAAGAATCTACTTACATTGAAGCCGCGCGTGCCTATGGCGCGAACGATACCCGCATTATTTTCCTGTACCTTGTGCCGCGCATCATCCCTCTGCTCATTCCGGGCTTGGTTTCGGGCATTCCCTCGTTCGTCTTTCTGGAAGCATCGCTGGCTGTATTGGGTCTCGGTGACCCGGTTTTGCCGACTTGGGGCAAAATCATCAATGATGCGCAGTTTAACGGGGCGCTGTACGAAGGATATTACTACTGGATTTTGCAACCGGCAGTTCTGTTGATGATAACCGGCTTGGCTTTTGCTTCGCTTGGCTTCTCGCTCGACCGTATTTTCAACCCACGCTTGAGAGGGCTGTAAAGACATGGAAAACAAACAATTGTTGCGTGTCAAAGACCTGAAACTCTACTTCCGCACCCGGGTGGGTGAAGTCCAGGCGGTAGACGGCGTGGATTTTGAATTAGACTATAACCGCGCGGTTGTCATTTTAGGCGAATCCGGTTGCGGAAAGACCTCGCTGGCCAAAGCCATTTTGCGCTTGTTGCCGCGCAACATCTCTCAGTATTCCGGTAGTATTTTGCTGGAAAATCGGGATGTGATGGCACTTAACGAAGAAGATTTTCGCCGCTCCGTGCGTTGGGTACAAATGTCGCTGGTGCCGCAGGCCGCAATGAACGCACTTAACCCGGTAATTCGCGTGGGCGAACAAGTGGCCGAACCGGCTATGATTCACATGGGGGTCAGCAAGCAGGAAGCGATGGAAATGGCCGCCAAAATGTTTCAGCATGTCGGTGTGCCGGTAGATTTCCTCACGCGCTACCCCTTCGAGTTGAGCGGTGGCATGCGCCAGCGCGTGGCCATTGCGATGGCCTTGGTCACTTCACCCAATTTGATTGTGCTGGATGAGCCGACCTCGGCTCTGGATGTGTTAACGCAGGCCAATATCTTCAACGTTCTCAAGCGGTTAAAGAAAGAACTAGGTCTGAGCTTCATCCTGATTACCCACGATATTGCCACCTCTAGCGAACTGGCTGACGAGGTCGCTGTGATGTACGCCGGGCAAATTATCGAAACCGCCGATGCGGAGCCGTTTTTCACCAACCCTCTGCATCCCTATTCGCAAAAACTGATGGCGAGTGTCCCGCGTCTGCACGAAACGCGCGAGTTAGACTTCATCGTTGGCCAGCCGCCTAGCCTAATTAATCCCCCCAAAGGTTGCCGCTTTGCAGCCCGCTGCCCGTTCCGGTTTGAGAAGTGCGCCGAAGAACCGCCCGTTTTCTCCAAGGATGGGCGCAAAGTCAAATGCTGGTTGTACGCGTAGCAGGAGCCAGGAATGTCAGATGTTAAAGTAGCCCCTACCTTTGAAACCCGAAAAGACGAACGCCCTATTTTGCTCTCGGTGCAGGAATTACGTGTCTGGTTTGAGCTGCGCCGCTTTGGCTTTGGTCATGCCGGTTATGTGCATGCGGTGGATGGTGTCAGCTTCGATTTGGCCGAAGGCGAAACAGTGGCCATCGTGGGCGAATCGGGCTGTGGTAAATCCAGTCTGATGAAAGCCATCCTCGGTTTACACAAACCGACAGCCGGGCGCATTCTCTTTGAGGGCGAAGATATTACTCAGTTTGACGCTGCCAAGAAGCGCTGGTATCACTCCCGCGTTGGATATGTGCAACAAGACCCCTTCGGCGCCTTACCACCTTTCATGCCGGTGCGCCGCATTCTGGAAGAACCGCTTATTATCTCTGGAGTTACCAACAAGAACGAACGCATGGAACGCATTCGCAAGGGCATGGAAGAAGTCAAACTCAGCCCGGTAGAAGACTTCATGGAAAAATACCCTCACATGCTTAGCGGTGGGCAGCAGCAGCGGGTGGTTATTGCGCGTGCCATGATTATGGAACCGAAATTCTTGGTTGCAGATGAGCCAGTTTCCATGCTGGATGCCTCGGTGCGCGTAGAGATTCTCAAACTGTTGCGCGCCTTGCAAGAGCGCCATAACTTGTCGGTCATCTACATTACGCACGACCTTTCCACCGTCAGTTACTTCTCCGAGCGCATCTTTGTCATGTACGCCGGTCAACTGATTGAAAAAGCCCCCGTCCGAAGCCTGATTGACCACCCGGCCCATCCTTACACCCAGGCTTTGCTGACCGGTACTTCTGAGCCAGATGCCCGCAATGCCCTGACCTACAAAGAAATTCCACCAGGCGAGCCACCCAGCCTGGTCAAACCGCCGAGCGGCTGTCGTTTTCATCCCCGTTGCACGCGCATGATCAAAGGGGAATGCGATGTAAACGAGCCGCTTGAATTTAACATCCAGGACCGGCATCTGGTTTCTTGTTGGTTGTATAAAGGATGAATCCGCAATTCGCTTACCAACTGATTGCAATTGGAGTTGTGATGCTCCTCCTGGGGTTCATCCTGCCGTTCTTGATGGTGATTATGGTCTTGCCCTCCACCTTCTTACTGAATTTCCTGGCCTTTGGAATTTCTGTTGCCGGGTTGTTTACGGGCATCATCGGTCTTTCAATGCTCGTATCCAACTATCGCAATCGGCGGGATGATTAAACCGGAACAATCAGGCACATTCTTCCTTTCATCGCAATTAAGCGCCAGGTCAACGAAGCCTGGCGCTTTGATTTTTCTTCTCGTCATTTTCCTTCCTCATAAAATTTTGCTATAATCAAACCATCTTGTTCTGAGGAGGCCAAAATTGGCACAGCGAGATTCGGCACAGCCGTTATTAGAAGTCAGGAATTTGAAAACCTACTTCTTCACCGAAGATGGCGTGGTGAAAGCGGTAGACGGTGTGGATTTTCAGGTCTTCCCCGGCGAAGTGATGGGCTTAGTGGGCGAATCGGGGTGCGGCAAGAGCGTGACCTCCCTTTCTATTATGCGGCTCATTTCTCCACCTGGTAAAGTAGTGGAGGGCGAAATTCTATTTGACGGCAAGGACTTGCTGAAATACACCGAAGAGCAAATGATTCATATTCGCGGCAACCGCATTTCGATGATTTTCCAACAGCCGCAAACAGCATTGAACCCAGTCTTCAAAGTCGGTGACCAAATTGCTGAGGTCTTGGATATTCACCAATCCCTCGGACGCCAGGCTGGCCGTGCCCGGGCCGTCGAACTGCTCAAGATGGTCGGCATTCCCGATGCCGAACGGCGCGCCGAAGCCTACCCCCATGAACTCTCTGGTGGCATGGCGCAACGCGTGATGATTGCGATGGCCTTGGCTTGTGTGCCTGACCTGTTGATTGCAGATGAACCAACCACCGCTTTGGATGTCACCATTCAGGCGCAAATCCTCGACCTGATGCGCGACCTACGCGAAAAAATAGGTACATCTATTATTATGATTACGCATGACCTGGGCGTGGTGGCTGAGATGTGCGAACGGGTGGCGGTGATGTACGCCGGACGCATTGTAGAACAAACCGACGTCAAGAATCTTTTTGCCCAGCCGCTCCACCCTTACACTCAGGGGCTGATTGGCTCTATTCCCATTCTGGGGAAACTCAAAGAACGTCTGGAAGTCATTCCTGGATCGGTGCCGAATTTGGTGAATTTGCCCCCTGGCTGTCGTTTCGCTCCGCGTTGCAAAGCCCGCCAACAACATAATTTGGTAATTTGTACCGAGCAGGAACCGGACTTGCACGAAGTCATTCCTGGGCATACGGTGCGTTGCTGGCTGTATACCAACGCTGAAGGACACACTGCTCCCTATTTCGGTCAAGTCACTGCTGCATAATTAAGGTAACCCACATGGAAACCCCTTCTACCCAACCGAAAAACAAACTGGTCGAAGTCAAACAACTGGTCAAGTATTTCCCAGTGCGGGCCGGTTTACTTCAGCGCGTTGTTGCGCATGTGCAGGCAGTAGATAATGTCTCGTTTTCTATTCGCGAAGGCGAAACACTTGGCTTAGTTGGCGAATCGGGCTGCGGCAAAACCACCGTCGGGCGGACCATGCTCCGACTGATTGAGGCTACCTCGGGTGAAGTCTATTTTCAGGGCCAAGATGTGCTGAAACTGAAAGGCAGCGCGCTGAAAGCCATGCGCCGCAATATGCAAATCATTTTCCAAGACCCTTATGCCTCGCTTGACCCGCGTATGCCAATTGGCGAATCGGTCATGGAAGGCTTGCATATCCACAACATCGGCACACGCCAAGAACGCTTTCAAATCATGCTTGATACACTCAAAAAAGTGGGGTTGGAAGATTATCACGCCCGCCGCTACCCGCATGAATTTTCTGGTGGACAACGGCAGCGCATTGGCATTGCTCGTGCTTTGGCCTTACGCCCCAAGTTTATCGTATGCGATGAACCGGTTTCGGCGCTGGATGTCTCTATTCAATCCCAAGTGTTGAACATTCTCAAAGACTTACAGGCTGAATTTGGTTTGACTTACCTGTTCATTGCGCATAACTTGAGTGTGGTCGAGCATATTTCGGACCGCGTAGCGGTGATGTATTTGGGCAAGATGGTGGAATTGACCGGTCGGGATGAATTGTTCCGCAATCCTTTGCATCCCTACACCAAAGCGCTGATGTCGGCCATTCCCATCCCAGACCCTACCCTGAAGCGCGAGCGCATTATTCTCAAAGGCGATGTCCCTAGCCCGCTTAATCCACCCAAAGGCTGCCGTTTCCACCCACGCTGTCCAATCGCTGATAAAATATGTGCTGAAAAAGAGCCAGAATTCCGTGAAGTGTCACCCGAACATTTTGTAGCCTGCTGGATGGTCAACTGAACGCTGTGGAGGCGACTGTGGCTTACCGTGTCCTAATTGTAGATGACCAGCGAGAAGTGAGCCGTTTGCTTAAATCGGCCTTGGAAACCATTGAACAAGGGTTAGATGTAGCCGAAGCCCGCTCCGGCGAAGAGGCGATTCTCGAGGCGCGCCGCAAAGGGGTTGATTTGCTGGTGGCTGATTTTCGCCTGCCTGGCATGACCGGTGCGGAGTTAATGAAGAAATTCCGCATCATCAACCCCCAAATCAAAATCATCATGATAACCGGCGTCTCAGACCCGCGTCTGTTGCAGGAAGCACAATCGGCCGGGGCGGATGCCTTCTTTGCCAAACCAGTTTCCATTGCCGACTTTTTAGACACGGTCGAACGCTTGCTGGGCATGGCGCGCACCATTGTCAAAGCAGAAACCAAACCACCCTTTGAGCCACCCATTGAAGAGGAAGTCAGTTTGAGCAGCATTTTGGTCGGTTTGCGCAAGGATTTGGATGCGCAAGCTGTTGTTTTTATTGATAACCTGGGGCGCGTACAAGCAGAAGCCGGTCAACTGCCTGACCCGAACAGCACCGTCTCGCTGATTTCTTCCCTCATGGGAATGTTCAACGCAGCACAAAAAGTATCCCACTTGCTCACTCATGCCGATAATCATCTGCACCTTTTTGATAGTCAGGACGTAGATGGCCTATTTTTGCCGGTTGGTCCGAGCCATGCACTCCTTCTGGTGGGCAAAGGCCTAGCCGATGCCAGCTCTTTGGCCACTAAACTAGAGCGTATCTTCCAAGCGCGTGCTCATCTGATTGATGCTCTGAAGAGCATCGGTATTCCCATCCAGGCAGTGGCTGCCGAAGCCCAGCCGGCGCAACGTTCCGCAATGGAGGAAGTCTTTACCCAGCCGGAGAACTTGCCGCGCGACTTTTTGGAGATTCTCAACCAGGTCGGGAAAAAACCGCCTGTCGATCCCAACACATTCTGGGAAACCGTGGTCGAAAAAGGCACGACCTATACCGAGCCCGATAAGCTCACCTACGAACAAGCGCTTAAACTTGGCCTAGCACCGGACTCGGCACAATGAAAATTTTGTGATACAATTCAGCCCGCTCTCTGGGGCGTGGTGCAACGGCAGCACACCAGACTTTGGATCTGTGGATCTTGGTTCGAGTCCAGGCGCCCCAGCCTGTTGAATGCAGAATGTAGAATGCGGAATGCAGAATGAACAGTTCTGCAAACGGCGTTTCTCGTTCTGCTTTATTTTTTGTCTATCGGAGTACGTGTATGACCACAATCACCGCTGTCTTGCTCGCTGCCGGACAAGGGACGCGCATGAAATCGAACTTGCCCAAGGTGCTGCACCCCCTGTGCGGCAAGCCCTTGGTGTTACATGCGCTGGAGGCCGCACGCCAAGCCAGCACCGAAACACCGGTTTTGGTGGTGGGCGTAGGCGCTGAAGAAGTGCGTAAAACGCTGGGCGAGAGTGTGCGTTATGCTGAGCAGCAGGCTCAGCTTGGCACGGCACATGCTCTATTGCAGGCAGAATCTCTCCTGAAAGGCCAGAGCGAGTATATTCTGGTCACCTATGCGGATATGCCGTTGCTGCGAGGTGAAACCTTGCGCCAATTGGTTGAAACCCAACAAGCCAACCGTGGCCCGATGTCTATGCTTACCGTTATCTACGATGACCCGCGAGGTTTTGGGCGCGTCATTCGCAAACCCGATGGCACTGTCGCGGCCATTGTAGAGGAGTATGTGGCTACGCCCGAGCAATTGGCCGTGAAAGAATTGAATGTGGGCGCGTATTGCTTTCGTGCCGACTGGTTATGGGATGCGCTGCACCAGATTCCGATGTCAAAAAAAGGTGAGTATTACCTCACCGACACAGTGGAACTCGCTGTGCGGGCTGGTTTGCCCGTGCAGGCGATTGTGTTAAACGACTTGACCGAGACCATTGGCGTAAACACGCGCGTTCACCTGGCTGAAGCCGAAGCCGCCATGCGCCGCCGTATCAACGAAAGGCACATGCTCAACGGCGTCACGCTGATTGACCCGGCCACGACCTATATCGAAGCCCAAGTTACCATTGGTGCAGATACGGTCATTTGGCCCAATACATATCTTCAGGGAGCGACCTCGATTGGGCGCGAATGTTCGATTGGGCCGAATACGCATATTCGCGAGAGTAAAATTGGCGACCGTTGTAAGGTCTTTATGTCGGTGATGGAAGGCGCCTGGTTAGAAAACGATGTGGAAATGGGGCCTTTTGCTCGCTTGCGCAAGGGCGCGCATTTGTGTGACCATGTGCATATGGGCAATTTTGGCGAAGTGAAAGATTCGACTTTGGGGCCGGGCGTCAAAATGGGGCATTTTTCTTACATCGGCAATGCCCAAATTGGCCCAGATGTGAATATTGGCGCGGGAACCATTACCTGTAACTATGATGGTGAGAAGAAACACCCCACCAAAATTGGTCAGGGCGCGTTTATCGGCTCAGATACGATGCTGGTAGCGCCGGTCGAAATTGGTGAACATGCTCGCACCGGTGCCGGTGCCGTGGTGACGAGAGACATCCCGGCCGATTCCCTCGCGGTGGGTGTGCCGGCGCGGGTGATTCGCACGCTGGAGCGCAAGAAGCGCAGCGAGTGACATGGCTATCATCGGTCTACAGCGTAACCATTCGTGAAGCAAACAGCCCAGACGTTTCTGTCGGGCTGTTTGCTTCACTTTCAAACGGCGTGAGCGTTCCTATTTAGTTTTTTAGCCAACCCAGGCCAATTCGCCCACGCTCTGGTTCGATTTTAAGAATTTCCACATCGAGAATGTCACCCACCTTAAGCACGGTGCCAAAGGGAATTTGGCTGCGGTGAAGCAGACCATCTTGTTTGACGCCGATATCAATGAAGGCGCCGAAATCTACTACATTGCGAACGGTGCCTTTGAGGGTCATACCGGGGGCCAGGTCTTCCATTTTCAGGACGTCAGAGCGCAAAATGGGTGCCGGGGTGTCTTCGCGAGGGTCACGCCCAGGGCGCAAGAGCTGTTCAAAGATATCTAACAGGGTTGGTAGGCCGCACTGGAGTTCGGCGGCAAGGACTTCGGGTTGGAGTTTTTCTAGCGCGGCTTTGCGTTCAGAAAGCGGTGAATTGGGTTTCAGTCCCGCGCGTTCTAGCACGGCCAATGCAATCGGGTAGGATTCAGGGTGTATGGCAGAGGCATCGAGGGGGTTGAGACCATCGCGAATGCGCAAGAACCCGGCGCTTTGTTCAAACGCTTTGGGACCCAGCCCGGAGACTTTTTTGAGCTGCTCGCGGCTTTTGAAGGGACCGTTGGCCTCGCGCCAGGCGACGATGGAGGCCGCCAATTTCGGCCCGATTCCGGCTACGTGCGTGAGCAAAGCCGGCGAGGCGGTGTTGACATCTACCCCGACGCTGTTGACTACGCTTTCAACGACGCCATCTAGGGCATGGCTGAGCGCGCTCTGGTCTACATCGTGTTGATACAGGCCAACGCCAATTGACTTGGGGTCTATTTTGACCAACTCGGCCAGTGGGTCTTGGGCCCGCCGAGCAATGCTGACTGCGCCGCGCAGAGACACGTCTAGGTCAGGAAATTCAGCTCGTGCCAGGGCCGAGGCGCTGTAAACAGAGGCGCCTGCTTCATTTACAATCAAGTATTTGACGGCCGGGGCATGGCGGGTGAGTTCGGCGGTCAACTTTTCGGTTTCGCGGGAGGCCGTGCCATTGCCAATTACGATGAGTGTAACGCCATGTCGTTCAATCAATTTTTGCAGGGTTTCTTGCGCTTCTTGCCAGCGATTTTGTGGCTCATGCGGATAAATGGTGCCGGTATCGAGCAATTTGCCGGTTGGGTCTACCACGGCGAGTTTGCATCCGGTGCGATAGCCGGGGTCAATGCCCAGCACCGTATGCCCGGCCAGTGGCGGCTGGCTGAGCAAGGCACGCAGGTTGGACGCAAACACTTGAATAGCGTGGCTATCGGCTTTTTCGGTGAGGGTGCGGCGCACATCCCGTTCGATAGCCGGTAAGAGTAGACGTTCTGCTGCATCTTCAATGGCGAGAGTGAGTTGGTCACTGAAGGGGGAGAGAATGTCTTCTTGAAATTCGGCTTCGATGGCAGGACGCCAGTCGCGTTCTTCGATGTGAACGCGCACTTTGAGAATGCCTTCTTTCTCACCGCGGTTGAGCGCGAGCACTTGGTGTGGTTGCAGACGGTTCACCAGAGCCGAAAACTCGTAATAGGATTCATAGACTCGTTTTTCGTCAGGTGCTTCCGGAATCTTGTTGGACTCCAACCGAGCAAATTTGAGCGCTTTTTCGCGCACGGCTTGCCGAACGTTGGCGTTATCGCTGATGGTTTCGGCCACAATGTCGCGCGCGCCTTCGAGAGATTCTTCCCAGGTTGTAACTTGTTCATTCAAGAAGTCGCTGGCGATGTCTGCAAGCGGTCGTTTGTCTTTGGCCTGGCTCAAAATCAGGTCGGCGAGCGGTTGTAGGCCTTTTTCGCGCGCAATGCTGGCGCGTGTGCGCCGCTTGGGTTTATAGGGGGCGTACAGGTCCTCCAGGGCGGTCATCGAGTTGGCAGCCTCGATGGCCGCTTTGAGTTCTTCGGTCAATCTGCCTTGTTCCGCAATCGAAGCCAGGATGGTTGCCCGGCGTTCGTCAATGGCTCGTAGCCGGTCGAGTTCATCGGCGACGATGCGCACTTGCTCATCATCGAGTGCGCCGGTCATTTCTTTGCGGTAGCGGGCAATAAATGGCACGGTGTTGCCTTCATCCAGCAACTGGATGGTGGCTTGGACTTGAGACGGTTTGACGTTGAGGAGGGAAGCAATGGTTTCAGCGTGAGACATGGGCGCGATTTTACCACTGTTCGGTGATGCCGCCAGATGGAGGTTTTAAACCAAAATCTGCTCTTCAGGATAGCTCAACAGGCGTGGTGGTGCTAGCTGCGCCAGTGCCATAATAATGGTGAGTGCGCCTAGTCGGCCCCAAAACATGACCAGGCAGATGACGAATTGCCCGAATAGGCTCAGGCGGCTTGTGTAGCCAAGCGATAGGCCGCAAGTCGCGAAGGCGGAAACGACTTCAAAGAGCACGTGGTCAAATGGTGCGCCGGGGTGCGTTAAAAGAAGTATCCAAGTGACACTGGTGATGACGAGCAAAGAGACGGTCAACACTGCTGAAGCGCGCCGCAAGGTGGCTGTGCCTAAACTGCGTCCAAAAATGTGCGGTGTTTCACGCCCTCGGGCAAAGGCCCATAAGCCAAGCACCAGGGCCGCCAGGGCGCTGGTGGTAATTCCGCCTCCCATGGAAGCCGGTGCCGTTCCAATGAACATCAAGGTAATTTTGAGCAATTGACTGGCAGGGGAAAGGTCGTAGAAGTTATCTATGCTGCTAAAACCGGCGGTGCGGGCAGAGATGGATTGAAACACGGCAATTACCCACGCGCGACTCGTTGGCAGACCGACCAGTGTACCTGTGGGCTGACGTTCTGCCAGAAACAACCCAAGCGCACCGGTAACCACGAGAAAAGCACTGGTCAATAAAGTCAGACGAGAGTGAAGCGACAAATGCTTACGGCTTCGCCGCCAAACCAAGAGCAAATCAGCGATGACCGGAATGCCTAAGCCGCCAATCACAATCAGGCTGCCTAAAATTGTTAGGGTGACCGTATCGTTTGGAATACCATTAAAACCGGCCATGCCGCTGAATAAATCGAAGCCCGCATTGCAAAAGGCTGAAACGGCATGAAACACAGCGTAAAAGGCCGCTTGGGCATCTCCCAGCTGTGTGCGCCAGTGAAACCAGAGCAAAACAGCCCCTGTCAATTCAATCAGTAAAACCGCGGCTAATGTGCGCTGGGTGAGCCTTAAAATCGCATTCATGTCTAATAGGCCAAACGAATCGCGTAGTGCCAGCCGGTCTGCTAAAGAGATATTACGTCCCAGCAGCCGGAAGACCACGACGGCTATTACCATATACCCCACGCCACCGATTTGGATAAGCACCATCAGCAGGATTTGCCCAAGCAGCGATAAGTCTTTGGAAGGCGTAATTATGGAAAGACCGGTCACTGTGAGAGCAGAGACGGCTGTAAAAAGCGCTTCGTTGAGGGAGAGCGGCCTGCTTTGCCCAACAAACGGCAACATGAGTGCGGCGGTGGCGAGGAGTACCATCAGCGCCAAGCCGCTTGTCAGCCGTAGGGGGGTGGGAGTACGGCGCAAAAGAATTTGATAAGACGGAAACGATTTGAGCATCTCCCCTATTGCAGTTCGGTTAGTTTATTGATGGTTTCTGTAAGACCAATCACAACCAGAATGTCATTTTCTTGGATGACCTGCTCGGCGGGTGGAAAAATGCTGACCGAGGTTTTGTGTTTGAGAGCAACAATGTTTGCGCCGTATTGTTTGCGCAAGTCGAGTTCGGCTAAGGATTTACCGACCATCGTTTGCGGAGCGCGCAGTTCCAGCACGCTGTGTGTTTCTCCAAAGGCGATTTGCTGGATGAAGTTCGGCGCGGCCAATTCGTTGGCCAATTGCCGGCCGGCATCGGCTTCGGGTTGAATGACACGGTCGGCGCCGACCCGCAGCAAAATGTCTTTTTGCCGTTGGGTGAGCGCTTTGCAGATGACACGCTTGACCCCCAGGGCTTTGAGCGCCACCGTTGTAATCAGGTTGCTTTCAAAGTCGGAGCCAATCGCTACGACGACGGTTTCAAACGAGGCAATATCTAAAGCGCGCAGTGAGGCTTCGTTGGTTGAATCGAGCACGACGGCTTGAGTACACACCTCGCTGATGGCTTGTACGAGTTGGGGGTCTTTGTCTATGCCGAGGACGCTGTGACCTTTTTCGCTTAACGTGCGCACCACTGCACGCCCAAATCGGCCAAGCCCAATGACGGCGAATTCTTTTTGTTTGTTTTTGAATGAGCCAAACATGCTGATGATTATTCCATAACTCATTGGGTTTTGCTAGGGGGCCTACTCTGTGGGGTGCGGCTGTAGCAACCAGGCCGAATGTGCGCTTTGCGAACTTGTTCTGGTTGTGTGCAGGCGAGTTATGCTTGAGAAAATCTTCACAAATTCTGATGCTTATCTTATAATCGTTTGCGATAATTATCACAAAAAAAGTCTAAATTGTTATGTGCAGGTACAGCCTGTGTTGAAAGGATAAGGTGAAGATGAAAGAAAATTTACCCCATGTGGTGATTGTGGGTTCGGGTTTTGGCGGTTTGCATGCAGCCCGTGTGCTGGCGGGTAAAGGTGTGCGTGTGACGATGATTGACAAGCGGAATTATCACTTGTTTCAACCGCTTTTGTATCAGGTGGCCACAGCGGGCATTTCACCGCACGAAATTGCTTATCCGGTGCGGGCGATTTTTCAGCAGCAGAAGAATTTTGAGTTTGTGATGGCGCGCGTTTGGGGGGTGGATTTCGCCCGTCAGGTGGTCTTGACCGAAAGCGGCGAGGTTCCTTATGACTATTTGATTTTAGCCGCTGGGGCGTCGGTTAACTTTTTCGGCAATCCCTCGCTGGAGCAGAATGCCCTGCCGCTTAAGGATGTGAGCGATGCGGTCACGGTGCGTAATCACGTCTTGCGGATGTTTGAGCAGGCGGCGCATGAAATGGATGGGCGTAAGCGGCAAGCGCTCTTGACGTTTGCCGTTGTGGGGGGTGGCCCGACCGGGGTAGAGACGGCGGGAGCTCTTTCGGAACTGATTCGGCTGGTTTTGCGCAAGGATTATCGCAAAATCAACGTAGAAAATGTGCGCGTGCTTTTGTTGGAAGCGGCGCCCTTTATTTTGGGCGGTTTTCCGCCTGCCTTACAGGCCGCTGCACGCCGTTCGCTGGAAGAAAAAAAGGTGGAAGTGCGCGTGGAGGCCAAAGTCAGCAATTACGATGGCGAAAAACTGATGCTTGAAAGCGGCGAGGTCATTCCAACGCGTACGGTTTTGTGGTCGGCGGGCGTTCGTGCTGCCAGTCTGATGAATACCTTGGGCCTAGAGCAAGACCGCATCGGGCGTGTGCGCGTGTTGCCGACGTTGCAATTGCCGAATATCCCTCAGGTGTTTGTGGTCGGTGATGCAGCCTATCTCGAAGAAAATGGCAAACCCTTGCCGATGGTGGCCCAGGTGGCCATGCAGCAAGGGCGTCATGCCGCGCAGAATATTTTAGCCGCGCTGGCTAAACAGCCGCTTCAGCCCTTTCGGTATCACGATTTAGGCAGTATGGCGACCATTGGACGGAATGCGGCGGTGGCTGTGACGTTTGGGCTGCAGTTTCGCGGCTTTTTGGCTTGGTTTGTCTGGTTGGTGGTTCATCTTATCGGCCTAATTGGCTTTCGCAATCGGTTAATTGTGTTGATTAACTGGGCCTGGGATTATTTTTTCTATGACCGCGCGGTGCGCTTGATTACCCGCGAGTGAAGTGACGGGTTGTGCCTGGCTGTTTTGCGGCACAATTTCTGCCATCTGGTTCCCCTGGTTAGAGAGAGCGTGGGGAACCAGATTGTCTTTTAATGTTTATGCGTGTGGCTGGCGCTGCCAAAGGCGTGTTCCCAAACCAGCCAAGCATAGTAGCGCCAGGCAAAGCCGGGAGTGTGTGTTAATGCTTGTCCGCTGCGACTTTGTCCGGCGTTCTTTACGTGCATTTCCAAAAAGCGCAGCATTTGTTGCCACGCTTGGGCCTGTACACCGCCGGCGCGGATGGCGTTGATGTCGGTGACAAAGGCGTGTGGCTGTCCCTCATAAATGGTGATTTCGTGCGGAATGCCTGCTTGTTGCAGACCGGCTTCGAGCGCGCGCACTTCTTCGAGCGGAATGGACGCATCGGCGCCGCCAAAGATACCGAGGACCGGCCCTGGTAGGTTTTTTAATACTTCTGGGTTGGTTTCAGAAGAACCGTAAAAGATGACCGTTGCGGCTATGCGGTTGTTGTGCAAACTATACAAGAGCGAGACACGCCCGCCATAGCAGAAGCCAACGATTCCGGTGCGGTTTAGGTCGGCATCGGGTTGGGTTTGGAGCCAAGTGAAGACTGCATCCAGGTCGGTGTTGACTTGTGCTTGGTCGGTGGTGATGACTTGGTAGATAGCGCGTGGAATCCAAGTGGTGGTGGAGCCGCGGAAGGTGTCAGGGGCAATCACCAGGTAACCTTCTTGCGCCAACCCCTCTGCTTTGCCGACGATGGACTCATTTAGGCCGAAAAATTCATGAATCATGATGACGACCGGGAACGGCCCCTGGCCCGGTGGTCGGGCGACGTAAGCGCGCACATCTGGGTTGCCATTTTGCCCTGGGATGGTGGTGTTGGTCAGAGCAGCTAGCCGTGCCTGGCTGCCCAAGCCTGCCACTGGGATGGAGATGAGCAACGCAAGGATGAATCCCAAAATGGTTAGAAATAGTCCGACGAGAAGACGTTGAATGGTTTTCCGCATATCAGCTGCCTCCATACGTTGTGCATGATAAAGGCATTTTATGGCAAATGGCATCCAAAAACTCTCAATTTGGCTTGCACACTCTTGAAATGTAAAGCGGAGTGTGATTTCAAGGAGCGATTTTAGAAAATAAAAATAAGTATTGACTTTTATAAAACTTAAAGTAAAATAAATTTATATTTGATAAAAAACTTTTTGTTTTTGGAGATTGAGATGGAAATTTTTTCGGTTACGCCTGAAGAATTCCAGTCAAACTGGAAACCGAAGTTCTTTGTCATTTTTGCCGGGCAAGCGCTTTCGCTCTTTGGTTCGGGTTTGGTTCAATTTGCGTTGGTTTGGTATCTCACGCAGCAAACCGGTTCGGCAACGATTTTGGCAACGGCCACGTTGGTGGCGATGCTGCCGCAAATTTTTCTCGGTCCGTTTGTCGGGGCGTTGGTTGACCGTTGGAATAGGCGGCTGATGATGATTGCTGCCGATGGTGCGATTGCGTTGGCCACGCTGGTTTTGGCCGGGTTGTTTTGGGCCGGCTGGGTGCAGGTTTGGCATATTTACGTTATTTTGCTGATTCGCTCTTTGGGTGGCACGTTTCACTGGCCTGCCATGTCGGCTTCCACTGCTTTGATGGTGCCGAAGGAGCATCTCGCGCGTGTGGCAGGCATGCAGCAAACTTTACACGGCTTGGTCAGCATGGTCGCTCCCCCGACCGGTGCGGTCTTGCTCGGGCTGATGACGACCCAGGGCGTGTTGGCCATTGATGTGGTCACCGCGGTGTTTGCCATTTTGCCGTTGGTGTGGATTGCCATTCCTCAGCCGGTCCGTTTGCAAGAGGAACAGGGTGGCCAGCGTACTTCGTACTGGCAGGATTTGAAGGAAGGTTTTACTTACGTGGCTGCTTGGCCGGGTTTATTGGGAATTTTGGTGATGGCGGTTTTGATTAATTTCTTGCTCACCCCGACCAGTTCTCTGATGCCGTTGTTGGTGACCAAGCACTTTGGCTTGGGCGCACTTGAACTGGGTTTGACCGATACATTGTGGGGCGTGGGAATGATTGCCGGTGGGGCGTTGCTTGGGGTGTGGGGTGGCTTTCGGCGGCGGATTGTTACGACCTTGTTGGGTATTATTGGGATTGGAATTGGTATCGTGATGACAGGCCTTGCACCTGCCAATCTGTTCTGGCTGGCGTTGGTTGGTATGGCTGTGGCCGGGCTGATGGGACCGATTGCCAATGGACCTTTGCATGCCATTTTGCAGGCCACCGTCAGGCCGGAAATGCAAGGACGGGTGATGTCGCTGATTAACAGCGCAGCGATTGCGATGACCCCACTTTCTTTAGCAGTGGCGGGGCCGGTTTCGGATGCGGTTGGCATTCGCACTTGGTATGTTTTTGGGGGTGTGTTTTGCTTGCTGATGGGCGTAGCAGCATTTTTTGTGCCGGCCATTATGAACGTGGAGAATAATCACTCCTCCACCCCAACTCTGGAGCCATCAGTACCAACTGCCTCGGTGCTAGATTAATTGCGCAACCCCGGCGGGGGGAAACGCCGGTTGAGTAAGCATGGTGTGCGACTCCTTCCTGAGAGAATATAGCGGCTCCAGAGCCGCTATATTCCTTAGTAAAGACAAACAAAAACAGGACTGCACCGGCAGCCCTGTTTGATGTCGAAGACCGGAGTTATTTCAACGGCACCACGTTGGCCGCTTGGGCGCCTTTGGGCCCCTGTTCGATGGAAAATTCAACTTTTTGGTCTGGTTCAAGCCGTTTGTAGCCATCCATCTGGATAGCCGAGAAATGTACAAAGACATCTTCACCGCCTTCATGGCCGATGAAGCCATAGCCTTTGGTGGCGTTGAACCACTTGACCGTGCCAATAATTCGTTCTGACATTTTCTTTCTCCTGCATAGAATAGTTTCGCCGTTAACCGGCGGCGCAAGGTTATCATGCGGGCAAGAAACTTGTCAAGAGACGTTGCATTACAGCATGGATACGCTGATGGGGCGGCTTGCATAACGGAGTGGTTCGGTGTGGGCAGCAAGGTGTATTAACCTGACTCATTGCGTTAAACCGCTGCTGATGGCATAATCATGACATGCTGTTTGTATTCGTTCCTGTTCCTATTCCATAAATCGGCTTCCGGAGTCTTGCGGCTTCGGAAGTCTTTCTATCATCCAAAGGAGAGAATATGCCTACTGCTTCTTCATCCCCCTATCTACCGTTTGGCGAAAATAAGAATGCTGCCTGGTATGGAAAAGATATTCTATCTGTCAAGCAATTTACGCGCGCAGATTTGGAATATATCTTCGGGGTAGCGCATGAAATGCGCGGCATGGTCGAGCGTGTCGGTACGTTTGACCTGTTAAAGGGAAAAATTCTGGCCAATTTGTTTTATGAACCTTCTACACGCACGTCCTCGTCTTTTACTGCAGCGATGGAACGCCTGGGCGGCTCGGTGATTCCCATCAATGAGGTGCGTTATTCGTCCGTTTCCAAAGGGGAAAGCCTGGCCGATACGGTGCGCACATTGGAATGTTATGCAGATGTTATCGTCTTGCGTCATCCTGAAACGGGTTCGGCTGCCATTGCGGCCAAGGCTGCCCGCAAGCCGGTCATCAATGCCGGCGATGGGATTGGTGAGCATCCTACCCAGGCGCTGCTAGATGCATTTACTATTTTTGAAGAACTCGGCGAGGGTCAGATTGACGGGATGACCGTCACTTTGCTTGGTGACCTGAAGTATGGGCGCACGGTTCACTCCTTGGCGCGGCTACTCTCGCTTTATCGGGTTAAGCTCAATTACGTCTCCCCAGAAATTTTACGCATGCCCAAAGAAGTGATGGATGAAGTGGCGGAAAAGGGTATTCCGCAGGCAGAATACACCACCCTCGAGCAGGTTTTGCCAGAAACCGATGTGTTGTATGTTACGCGTGTGCAAAAAGAGCGCTTTGAGGACCCGGCGGAATATGAAAAAGTCAAAGGCTCGTATGTGATTGACCCGCAAGTCATGAAGGCAGCCAAGCAAGAGATGATTGTCATGCATCCTCTGCCGCGTGTGGGTGAAATCAGCACCGAATTTGACGATGACCCGCGCGCTGCTTACTTCCGCCAGATGGAATATGGTCTATATGTGCGTATGGCTTTGTTGGCAATGGTGCTGGGGAAGGCATAAGTGGCTTCTTTCTTTTCTCTCCTAGAACAGCGGGTCGAAGATTGCGCTTCCTTGCTGTGCGTTGGTTTGGACCCGCACCTTGCCGATTTGCCGGCGCCAACGGCCGAGGCGGCCACGGAGTTCTGCCTGAATCTCATCCGTCAGACCGCCCCGTATGCGGCCGCCTTTAAGCCAAACGCAGCCTTTTTTGAGCAGTTTGGCGCAGCCGGCTGGGAAGCGTTGAAAACGAGCATCCAGGCCGTACAAGAACAATCCCATCGGCTGGGGTCGTTCATCCCTGTCATTTTGGATGCCAAGCGCGGTGATATTGCCTCTACCGCCGAGGCGTATGCCCAATCGGCTTTTCAGGTGCTTGGTGCTCACGCGATTACGCTCAGTCCGTATTTGGGGCGCGATTCTATTGAGCCATTCATCCAAAAGCCAGAACAAGGTGTTTTCTTGTTGTGCAAAACGTCCAATCCGGGCGCCGGTGATTTGCAAGACTTAGCTGTGACGGAGGAACCGACATCTGGCCTCTGGCAGCCTCTCTATTTGCAGGTTGCCCGCTTGGCGCAATCTTGGAACGTGCGTGATAACCTTGGCTTGGTGGTGGGTGCCACACAGCCTGAAGCCTTGGCGCGTGTGCGTGCGCTGGTGCCGGAGATGTGGTTTTTAGCACCTGGCATTGGCGCACAGGGCGGAGATTTAGAGAAGGCCTTGCGCGCCGGTTTGCGTAGCGATGGAAAAGGGATGCTGCTTCCCATTTCACGGGGTATCTCGCGCAGTCAGAACGCTGCTCAGGCTGCTGCCGATTTCCGTGATGCTATTCGTGCTTATGCTCGTTTCTGAACAGGCCAAAGCCTGGTTTATTGGTAATCGCTTAAGGAAGGTTTCGTATGCCTAACCGTCTTGCTCGTGAAACATCTCCCTATTTGCTGCAACATGCGCACAACCCGGTGGATTGGTATCCTTGGGGTGAGGAAGCGCTGGCCAAAGCCCGTGCTGAAGATAAGCCGATTTTCTTGAGCATTGGTTATGCTGCTTGCCACTGGTGCCATGTGATGGAGCGGGAATCGTTTGAAGACCCTTTGACGGCTGAACTGATGAATCGGCACTTTGTCAACATTAAAGTAGACCGTGAAGAACGTCCTGACCTAGATAGTATTTACATGGCTGCCACCGTGGCCATGACCGGCTCTGGTGGCTGGCCCATGTCGGTCTTTCTGACGCCCGATTTGCAGCCTTTTTACTGCGGCACCTACTTTCCGCCTCGTCCGCGCTATAACATGCCATCGTTTCGAGATGTGTTGACCGGAATTGCCAATGCTTGGCAAAATGACCGCCAGGAAATTTTCAAGGTAGGTGGGCAAGTGACCGAGCATCTGCAGCGCACCAATTTGCTCGTCTCAAAGGCTGCTTTGCCGCTTACCCCAGCCTTGCTCGATAACGCAGCTGAACATCTACACCAATCGTATGATTGGGGTTTTGGCGGCTGGGGTGGTGCGCCCAAATTTCCGCAGCCAATGACGATTGAGTTTTTGCTGGCGCGTGCCACTCATGGGGCCGAGCCCGAAAAACGCGCCAATTTCTTGAAGACTGCCATCCATGCGCTGCAGGCTATGGCGCGTGGCGGAATGTACGATGTGGTCGGTGGTGGTTTTGCCCGCTATAGTGTAGATGCCCTTTGGCGTGTACCGCATTTTGAGAAAATGCTGTATGACAATGCTCAACTGGCACTGGCCTATTTGCATGGCTATTTGCTGACGGGCGAAGTCAAGTTTCGCCAAGTTTGTCAGGAGACCCTGGATTTCGTCCTACGGGAGATGCGGCACCCTTTGGGTGGCTTCTATAGCAGCCTGGATGCCGATTCGGAAGGGGAGGAGGGGAAATTTTACGTCTGGCAATTTCACGAGCTGCAAGACGTGCTTGGCGCAGAGTTTGATTTCTTTAAGACCGCCTACGGCCTGACCCCGGCCGGCAATTGGGAAGGCAAGATTGTTCTGCAGCGCGCACTGGATGATGCGACCTTGGCAGCCCGTTTTGCGATTTCTCCGGCGGCTGTCTCGGAACGCCTTTCTCGGTTGCATGCTCGTCTGTTAGAAGTCCGCTCGCGGCGCGTTCGCCCGGCTACGGATGACAAAGTGCTGACGGCTTGGAATGCTCTTATGCTGCAAGCGTTTGCGGAGGCAGCACGTTACCTTCGGCGAACGGATTACTTGCAGGCCGCTCAGCACAATGCACGCTTTTTGCTTGAAAATTTGCAGGTGGATGGGAAACTCTTGCGCTCCTGGCGCGATGGTACGGCGCGGCACACTGCTTATCTGGAAGATTATGCTGCTTTCGGATTGGCTTTGCTCGCTTTGTATCAATCTGACCCTGATCCTACCTGGTACACCGCAGCCTTGCGATTGGCCGATGACATGCTCCATCGGTTTGCTGACCCGTCTGGCGGTTTTTTTGATACTCCTGCCGACCATGAACCCTTGCTGATGCGCCCCAAAGACACCCAGGATAACGCTACCCCCAGCGGAAATGCACTGGCTGCTCATCTGTTGTTGCAACTCTCTGCCTACGGTGACCGACCGGAATGGCGCCACACTGCGGAAGAGATGCTTGCGCCTGTTTTGGAAACGGCGGTGCGCTATCCAACGGCGTTTGCCAAATGGTTGACCGCTGCCGATTTTGCTTTGGGCCCGGTGAATGAAGTAGCGCTTGTCGGTGACAATTTGACCGAGATGCTGGATGTGCTGTGGAAAACGTTTCGCCCGCGCCAAGTGGCAGCCATTGCCGCGTTTCCTCCGCCGCTAGGGTCGCCGGCTTTGTTGCGCGACCGACCGGTGTTACAGTGTCAACCAACCGCTTATGTTTGCCGGAATTTTGTTTGCAAGCAGCCATGCATTAGTCCCACTGAGTTTGCAGCGCAGTTGATGCCGGGTGAGCCATAGGTTTATTGAAATAGGACCACACCGCTTGCATCTACTGTATTCGCTAACTCGTAGATGGGTTTGCCCAAAAGCGGATGGATGAGTTGTGCGGCTATTTCGACCAGTGGGATGAGGACAAAGGCCCGCTCGTGCAGGCGCGGGTGTGGTATAGCCAGTGGCGGTGAATTGAAAATCAAATCGTCATAGAACAAAATGTCTAGGTCAATCAGCCGCGGCCCATTGCGAAAGGTAGGAACACGTCCTAAGGTGCTTTCCAACTCTTTGAGGAAGGAGAGCAAATCGGTTGGGGATAGGCTGGTTTGGGCGCGGATAGCCATGTTGAGGAAAGCCGGTTGCGCACTGAAGCCCCACGGTTCTGTCTCGTAAATGTGCGATTCGGCTAGAACCTGCACCTGGGGCGCCAGACTGTCAATCGCAGTCCGCAGGTTGGCAAGCCGGTCGCCCAGGTTGGTGCCAAGTGCAAGATAAACGGTGTGCGTATCAGACATCGAATCAGATGGTTCTATTGTCAATTGGTGGCAAAGTCAGTTCTCAAAAAACGCCTAGGCGCGATTGTCAGGTTGTAAATCTTGCGGGGTAAATGCGCCGGGCAACAAGTCGCGCACGGTTGTTTGGAGCAGCAAATGTCCTTTTCCATTTCCGATTAATACAATTGTCTCTAGGCCGAACTCGGCCATCACCTGCCGGCAGCCGCCACAGGGTGAGCCGCCATTGGAGGTTACCACGGCAATCGCCTCGAATTCACGCTCGCCCTCTGAAACTGCTTTGAAAATAGCAATTCGTTCGGCGCACATGGTGGCCGGATAAGCAGCATTCTCTACGTTGACACCGGTAAAGACTCGGCCTGATTTGGTGCGTACCGCTGCACCGACCGGGTAGTTGGAATACGGGGCATAAGCCTGCTGACGCGCTTGGTTGGCAATTTCAATCAGTGCTTGGGCTTGTTGGGCAGAAAGAGAAGTCATCGTTGCCTTTCTGTAGCAGGGAGATGTGCTGCTATTATACATCTCGGTCAGAAGCAAGACGAGCGGCAACCTGTGCCGCTCGTCTCATTTTGAACGCTTATGGCGTGCTGCTGAGCGTTAACTCACTTTCTTGCTTTTGGAACTGGCTCATGTACAAGTCATAATAGAAGCCGCGTTGTGCTAGCAGGTCATCGTGCCGTCCGCGCTCAATGATTTCTCCTTTGTGCAAGACCAAGATTAGGTCGGCATTGCGGATGGTGCTTAGGCGATGAGCAATCACAAACGCAGTGCGTCCTTTGAGCAATTCATCAAACGCCTTCTGGATGAGCCGTTCGGTGCGGGTATCTACGCTGGAGGTGGCCTCGTCAAGAATCAGGATGCGTGGATTGGCTAACGCTGCGCGGGCGATGGCCAACAATTGACGTTGTCCTTGCGAGAGGCCGGCTCCGCGTTCGCCGAGCATGGTGTGGTATTTTTCGGGCAGGCGCTCGATGAAGCCATCGGCATTGGCCAACCGAATGGCGGCCAGCACTTCTTCGTCGGTTGCCTCGGGGCGTCCAAAGCGGACGTTGTTCATCACGGTATCGTTGAACAGGAAGGTATCTTGCAAGACGATACCAATTTGTCGGCGCAGCGATGCCATCGTGACATCGCGCACATCTATCCCATCAATTTTCACGGCGCCGCCGGTCACATCCCAAAAGCGTGGCAGCAGGTTGATGATGGTGGTTTTGCCGGCGCCGGTTGGCCCGACAATGGCAACCGTTTGCCCAGGCTGTACCTCGAAGGAGACGTTTTTCAAGACGGGCACCCCATCTTCATACTCATGCGAGACGTTTTGGAAACTGACTTGCCCACGAATTTCGGGCATTTCTTGCGCGCCGGGTTTATCGCTCACGGCAGGTTTTTCATCAAGAATGGTGAAGATGCGCTCAGCGCCGGCGATGGCGTTTTGAATGTTACCCCACAAAGTGGCAATTTGTTGAATGGGCTGATTGAAGCGTTGAACGTAGGCGAGGAAGGTAACGACCAGCCCCAGGGTGACGGTCGTTCCCAAAAAGCCGCCGCCCCGCAAAAGGGCCCACCCCCCAACACCGGTCACGATGGCTAAGGCGACGTATGACAGCGCTTCCAGGGTGGGTGCTAACGCCGAGGTGAAGGCCACCGCCCGCACGTTAGCATCCCGGTTGGCGGCGTTCACTTCGCGAAATTGCTGGATATTTTCATCGGCGCGGTTAAAGGCTTGCACTTCGCGCACGGCGGAAATGCTCTCTTGCAGTTCGGCGTTGACGGAACCGATTTCTCTACGCGCGATGCGAAAGGCTTTGCGCGCTTGGTCGCTAAAAAAGCGCGTCACCAAGAACATCAGCGGCGCTACGAGCAGCGAGAGTAGAGCGAATTGCCAGTTGGTGGCGAGCATGTTATATGCCACCCAAACCAAAAGCAAGGCGCCGCCGAATACTTGCACTAACGCAAACGAAAAGGTTTGTTCGATTGCGCTGGTATCGTTGGTGATGCGGCTCATCAGGTCACCGGCCTCGTGCTTAGAGTAGTAGCTAAGCGAGAGTTCGTGCAGTTTGCGGAAGACCTGGATGCGCATATCGCGTAGAACGTGTTGCCCAGCCCAACTCATGCTGAAGAAGGTCAGGCCATTTAGAATCGCTCCGGCTACAAACAGGCCGATGACGATAAAAATTAGGCGTACAAGTCCGGCGGTGCGGTCTCCTGCCGCGTCAAACCTGCCAAGGTGGTACAGGGATGCAACGAGATAGCGCGAACCGCTCTGCATCGCAGGGTCGCCGGTCAGCCAGCAGCCCGAATCTTGTGTTGCTTGGTTGGCAAACAACGAAAATTCTTGCGCCTGGTTAGAAGGGACAAGGAAGCAATCGGTCGCTTGACCAAGCAATTCGGGGGTGGTTACCTGTGTCCAAGTTGCAATGAAGACGAACACGACCGCCAGCACAATCATGTACCAGAAGCGCCCAAAGTAGTTTAATAGACGCGTAAGAGTTCGGCCAACATCGCGGGCGGTGCTGGTTTCTTGGTCGAGCAGGTCACGAAAACGTCCACCGTGCATCATAGGGCGGCCTCCGGCTGGTGTGAGAGAATTTGGGAATTGTAAATTTCGGCGTAAATTGGATTTTCTTCCATCAGTTCGGCGTGTTTGCCAATGGCAGCCACCCGGCCTTTGTCCAAGACGATGATTTTATCGGCGTTCATCACGGTGCTGATGCGTTGCGCAATGACAAACGAAGTGCGCCCTTTCATGAGTTCATCGAGCGCCTTCTGAATGGCCGCTTCTGTCGCCAGGTCTACGCTGGAGGTCGAGTCATCTAGGATGAGAATGCGTGGATTGAGCAACAAAGCGCGGGCAATGGCGATGCGCTGTTTTTGTCCACCACTGAGGGTTTGGCCGCGCTCGCCGACGTAGGTGTTGTAGCCATCAGGGAAGGCTAGGATGAAATCGTGAGCCTGTGCGGCTTTGGCGGCAGCGATGATTTCCTCATCGGTTGCTTCGGGTTTGCCAAAAGCAATGTTTTCGCGAATGGTGCCGCTAAAGAGGGTCGTTTCTTGTAGCACAATGCCAATTTGTGAGCGCAAGGAGGAGAGTGTCACATCGCGCAGGTCATAGCCGTCCATGGTTACGCGGCCTTCGGTTGGGTCATAAAAGCGAGGCAAAAGGTTGATAATAGAAGTTTTTCCCGAGCCGGTTGCGCCCAACAGGGCAATCGTTTCACCAGGGAGGGCCTCGAAACTGACTTTATCCAGCACCGGCTCACCGCTGCTGAAGTAGCGGAAAGAGACTTCCTCGAACCGGATGTGACCGCGCACCGGTGGTAGGGAAATCGCATTGGGTTTTTCGGTAATATCGCTTTTGGCATCGAGGATTTCGAAAATGCGCTGTGCCGAAGCGGCGGCTTGGCTCATTTGGGTAATAATCATGCCGAACATTGCAATCGGGAAAAACAGGTACATGATGTACATTGAAAACTGTTGCCATTCGCCCAGCGTAAGCGTGCCGGCGATGATTTGTTTTCCGCCTACATACAGAATGCCGGCTTGTCCTAAGTTGGCAATAAGAAAAATGAACGGGAACAAGAAAGTAAATAGCCGGGCTAGCTTAATTTGCTGTTGCATCACATCATCCGCCGCCTCGGCAAATTTGGCCTGCTGTTCTTTTTCACGTGTAAAGGCTTTGATGACTTTGATACCGGCCAGATTTTCCTGCAAAAGCGTGTTGAGCCGGGCCAGTTTTTGCTGGACAAGGGTGAACATGGGGCGCGCCAGGGAGCTAAAAACAATAAAGATGACCGCCGCGGCTGGCAGCAGGGGCATGGTCGTCCAGGCGAGGGGAACGTTGGTGGTAAATAGGATGATGAGCGTGCCACCGAGCAAGATGGCTGCTCCAACCAGTTGCACCAAGCCTTGTCCAATGAATAACCGCACCTTTTCCACGTCATCGGTGGCACGAATCATCAGTTGACCGGTTTGGTTGCGGTCGTGGTAAGAAAACGAAAGTTTCTGAATTTTGGCGTATAGGTCGTTGCGCAGGTCATAGGCCACTGCTTGTGAGTTTTTCTCAGCCCAGTAGGCCTGTAAGAAGCCGAATACACCGCGTAGAACGGCAAAGCCCAGCATCCACAGCAGTGCGGTCAGTAACGACGAGGGCGCGCCATCGCGTTGGGCAATGAGTGTGCTTTTCAAATTCTCTAACGTGGTTTCGGCTGGGTAATTGAGCGCGCTTAGAAGACGCGGCAAGGCGACCGAAACCATGTTTTCTGGAATTTGGCTTAAGCCTTGCAGCACTTGGTCGGCCACATACCCACTGGTGACGGCATCTATCACTCGCCGAATCAGGGTAGGAACTGCCAGCTGTGAAAGGGAGGAGATGACCAAAAAAAGATAAGGGATGATGGCCTGACTGCGGTATTTGGTCAGGTACTGTAAGGCGCGGCCAAGGGAGGCGTTATCCGCTTTGCGAGCATGGCGCTGAGAGATGGGGCGGGAAAGAGAGGCTTGCATACAACTCCTGGAGATGGGGAATTAACGGGAATCGGCTATGGGCGGCAGATGTGAAACTAAGATATGCATTGCCTGGGCGACCGTTTCGCGCTCGTTGGGTTGCAGACTGGCGATGAGTTCATCCATCCACTGGTGACGGGCGGCGATGGCGGCTTCGACCAATTGCTTGCCGTTGTCGCTGAGGCGCAGCTGTTTTACGCGCCGGTCGTGAGGGTCTTCGGTGCGTTCGAGCAACCCGGCCTGCACCAGCTTTTCTACCAGCTGACTGGCAGCGGCGTTGGTAATATCCATTCGCGCGCTAATCTCAGAAACGCCGCATTCGTGTTGATAGTGTAATTGCATCAGGATGTTGAACTGCGGCATGGTCAGCCCGCTGGTTTTGACAAAGCGCAGATGCTCGCGAAAGGCGCGGTGCGTGATTTGGTCAATACCCTGGCGAATGGTTTCAGCGAGTGGGGGAGCATGTTTCATCGGTTAAGTCCACTTTTTTATTAAGTGTGCTTAAATATATGCATAACTTAACAATTGTCAAGGCGCCATCATGCTTGCTTACAAAACTCTAATGCGCCGGTGGCCTTGAAATCATCACCGATTTGGGGGACAGGGGTTTATTGTTATACGCCTTTTTGAGAGATATAATCAAATCAGTAGGACGTAACGCCGATGCGTTCTCGGAAAATGAAAAGGTGGAGTATGAAGAGAATCATTTTGCTAACCCTTGTATTGTTCTTGGTTGCCTGCGATAGCGCTACTGCTAGCCCGACCGTTACGCCGGTAGATGTTGCCGCGATTCAGACATCGGTTGTCCAAACGGTGGTGGCGCAGGCTACCCAGACTGCGCTTGCTTTGCCTACCCATACCCCAGAGCCTAGCCCCCTGCCCACCGCAACCGTGCCACCCCCACCGCCTGAAACACCTACGCCAGAGATTACGCTTAGCCCCACGCCGGCTTTATGTGATGATGCCATCTATGTTGCGGATGTTTCTGTCCCTGACGGTACACAAATGAATCCGGGGCAGGAATTTGTTAAGACTTGGCGGGTCAAAAACACTGGCACTTGTACCTGGACGCGCGGCTATCAAATTATGTGGTCGTATGGTGACAACCGCATGAGTGGCCAGGCAACGGCTTTACCGCGTGACGTGTTGCCAGGGGAAGAAGTCGAAATCTCGCTGGTGCTCAAAGCACCGCTCCAATCTGGCACGTATAGCGGTTATTGGGTATTGCGCAACAATAATGGCTACACTTTTGGGCAGCGGCTTTCGGTTATCATCACGGTTCCATGAACTTAGCAGAACTCGCTGTTGCCATCAAGGAGCAGGCTCGTCAGCTGGGTTTTTTGTTGGTGGGTATTACTACGCCAGAGCCGTCCCAGCATATTGAGACTTACAAGCGTTGGGTGCAAGCCGGCTTGCATGGAGAGATGCAGTATCTGGCTGAAGAGCGCGCTATACAACGGCGTGCTGACCCGCGCCTGATTCTGCCGGAGTGCCGGGCTATTCTGGTTCTCGGTGTGCCGTATGATAACCCGCTACTGGCTCCTATGCCCCCCGAAGACTCACCAAGCACCGGCAGAATAGCCGCTTATGCTTGGGGTGACGATTATCACCTGGTTTTGCCATCACGTTTGCAAGCGATGGTGCACTTCATCGAGGAACGGGTTGGGCATCCTGTTCCAAACCGTTGGTACACCGATACCGGCCATTTGCTAGAGCGTGAGTTGGCTCAGCGTGCAGGATTGGGTTGGATTGGCAAGAATACTTGCCTAATCTCACCAAGACACGGCTCGTATTTTCTGTTGGCAGAGATTTTGCTCGGTCTGGATTTGCCTGCTGATTCTTCGTTTACCACCGATCATTGTGGCACGTGTACCCGTTGTATTCAAGCCTGCCCAACGCAGTGCATTCAGCCCGACCGAACCCTGGATGCCCGCCGCTGTATTTCGTATTGGACGATTGAAAACAAAGGAGAAATTCCACCGGATATACGACCTTTGCTGGGTAACTGGGTCTTTGGCTGTGATATTTGTCAGATGGTTTGTCCTTGGAATCTGCGCTTTGCACCGGCACATGGTGACCCAGCCTTTGCCCCTCGTGAGTCTGTGCCATTGCCGGTGCTGGCGCAGGACCTGACCCTGACGGCTGAAGCCTTCAATCGCAAGTTCAAACGCAGCCCGGTCAAACGTGCCAAGCGACGCGGTTATTTGCGCAATGTGGCAGTCGCTGCCGGAAATACACGGGCGGCTGATTGTTTTATCCCTTTACGAGAAATTGAGCAAAATGAAGAAAAACTGATTGGGGAACACGCCCGGTGGGCGTTGAAGCAAATTGGCGAGTAAAGTTCCATCTATTGTCAACGTGTTGGAGGCTGAATGCATCAACTTTTAATTGCAACGCGAAACAAAGGCAAAGTGCGCGAGATTCAATCCCTATTGAAGGGGCTGGATGTGCAAGTTTTGACGTTGAATGACGTGGGTCTGACCATAGAAGTGGAGGAAGATGGCACAACTTACCAGGAAAACGCAGGCAAGAAAGCACGAGTGTATAGTCAAGCCAGTGGCTTGATAGCCCTGGCGGATGATTCTGGCCTCGAGGTGGATGCCCTGGGTGGGGCGCCAGGGCTGTATTCGGCGCGGTATTCGGGCGTGCCTGGCGCAACTGATGCAGACCGCCGTGCTTTTTTGTTAGAACATCTCAAAGGGAAGCCGCGCCCCTGGACGGCGCACTTTCATGCGACGGTTGCCCTAGCAACCCCGGATGGTACGATTCGGTATACGGAGGGGAATTGCTATGGAGAAATCATTCCTGAAGAACGTGGCACAGGGGGGTTTGGTTATGACCCAATTTTCTTCTTGCCGAATTTGAATTGCACGATGGCCGAACTGACGATGGAAGAAAAAAACCGCCTGAGCCATCGCGCTCTGGCAGTTCAAGCGGC
>QEXW01000016.1 GCA_003130845.1 Anaerolineae bacterium | reverse complement strand
GGGGCTGGCACGCGGGATACAACATGATGAATGGCCCCGATATGGTCTTCATGACCGTGTGTAATAATAATGCCTACGACTTGGTGGCTCTTATCGTACAGGTACTCAAAATCGGGGATAATGTAGTCCACCCCTATCATGTCGTTTTCGGGGAACATCAGCCCAGCATCAACGACCAAAATTTGGTCGTCATACTCGTAGGCCATCATGTTCTTGCCCACTTCCCCCAGGCCCCCCAGGGGTATGATTTTCAGTTTTTGACTCATGGTATCGAAACAATCTCCAAGTTGATTTGTTATCCGCCCGTGGCGGTTAGGTTCATAGAAAAGACAAAATTCCCCTCAGAAGGGGCGATTTCAAAAACGTGCATCACTTGTTAGAGCTACTGCCAAAAGGCAGGAATCGTCAAGTAGAAATGCACAGCCAGTATAGCACAAGTGGGCCATTTGTCAAACGAGAGGTGGGGCTTCCATAACGCGATTGCGACCGGCCTGTTTGGCGGCGTAGAGCGCTTCATCCGCCGCGCGTAAAATATCTTGTCCATTTACTCCATGCTCTGGATAGACCGCTACACCGATGGAAATTGTGGCGCTTAAATTTTGGTGCTTATAAGTTACAACCGTTTCACTGAACTGCTTACGCCAGGTTTCCGCACGTTGACGCGCAATCGGTAAAGGTGCGCCAACCATGATGACACAAAACTCCTCGCCTCCATAGCGACAAGGAATATGAGAACGGCGGCTTTCACGCAGCAACATACTTGCTAAGGATTTGAGCAGCATATCGCCCGCCTCATGGCCATAGGTATCATTCACTTTCTTAAAATGGTCAATATCCAACATCAAAATTGCAATTGGCAAGTCATCACGCTGCGCACGCGCAATTTCGCGCACCAGCGTTTCATCCATAAAGCGGCGGTTATACAGGCTGGTCAATGGGTCGCGGATGGCCTGTTCACGCAACTGGCGCTGGAGTTGTTCAATTTCGGCCACCTTGGTTTGTAAGCGTTTATTGGCACGGCGCAAGCTCGCTTGGGCTTTACGACGTTCAAGCAAGGCTTTTTTGACCTTTTCGAATAAACGGGCATTCTCAATCGCAATCGCAGCCTGTGTGCTGAAAGCAGCCAGCCGCCGGGCATGCTCTTCATTGAAGAAGTTCGGAATGGCGCTATCCAGGCTCAAAAAGCCAACCACTTTGTTCTGTACAATAATCGGCGTGCCAACGTGAGACTGAATCCACATGGCCTCGGGGATGTGCACCCAGCCTGGGTCTTCCATAGTGTTTGGTGTCACAACGGGCTGCTTTGAGAGATACATCTTGCGCAAATTCGGGATTTTCTTGAACTTAAATTGCAAGGTTTGTACATCTTGTAGAGCAAGGCCGTATTTTTCATAGCCTTTGGCACTGGTGTAGATAACATGGTCACCCTGGATGAGAGCAATGTTGGCCGCATCATGCGGCACAACCTGCCCCACATTTTCGAGAATGCGTTGCAAAATCTGGTCAAATTCTAGGCTCGAGGTAAGCACTTCTGCCGTGTGCGTGAGAGCCTCGGCCAACATCCGTTGTTCCCGCTCGGCTTCGTGCGCCCGGCGTCGTTCGGTAATATCCAGCCCCAAACTAGCAATTCCGATATTCTTGCCACTTTCATCTTTCAGCAAGATGTTCGTCCAGGAAATAATCCGCTTATCTCCAAAGCGCGTAGATAGTGCAGATTCGTTGCGAGAGAGAATGGTGCCTCGCTGAATGGCCTGTGCAAACGCGCGAACAGTCTCCTGTCCAGGGTTTCCTCCAATGGTCAACCAATTTTTTCCAAAAATTTCTTCGCGTTCCCAGCCTGTGACCTGTAAAAAATAATGATTACAAAAGGTGAGATTTCCTTCCGCATCCAACATAATAGCCAGGAGTTGAATGTTCTCCAAAATTTCTCGAAACCGGCGCTCTGTCTCGCGTAAGGCAAGTTCGGCCTGTTTTCGCTTGCTAATATCTAAGATGAAACCGATTGTTGATTCGACCTCGCCGAGGGGGCTCAGCGTGGGCGAAACGGTGATTTCTCCCCAAAAACATTCTCCCTGGCTGTTCAGGTAGCGATTTTCGAGCCGATATTGTTCAATTTCTCTTTGTACCAGTGCGCGATGCTGGTCGCGATTGAAGGGAACGTGGTTGGGGTGCAGAAACATGGCCTCTTCTTGGCCAATCAGCGCTTCGGGCGCAAGCCCCAACATCTTGGCCCATTGGTCATTGACAAACTGATAGCGCCCATAACGGTCGGTGACACGAATTCCTAAGCCAGCATAGTCAAAAATCAGCTTGAGTTGAGCCCGGCTGCGTTCTAGCTCATCCATCATTTGCTTACGGTCGCTAATATCTATCAGTGCAACCAAAGCACATTCTTTTCCTTGGTAAGTCATTTTGCGCATCGAAGCCAACACCCAACGTTGATTTTTGTTGGCGGTTCTCATGCGCAATTCAATGCTGTCAATTTTGCCGGTTTCTTGCAAGGTTTGAATCAGCAAAGGGCGCAAATGTGGTTCGTCATAAAACATGATGCTCCGAAAGTGGTTGAGCGGTTTCCCCTGTAGCTCATAAAACTCAATCGCAACGGAGTTAATGTACAAAATCTCACCATCTTCAAGCGATGTGATGGCCAAGGCAAACGGCGCGGTTTTGAGAATAGCATCCAACGTCTCCTGGCTGCTCTTCAAGTCCTGTTCAACCCGTTTGCGTTCTGTGATGTCATGTAACACAACCAGCCAACCGCGTTGTTGGCCGCTCTGATCGGTCACGGGGATATTTTCAACTTCGTAATATCGGTCAAATGGATGCGGGATGTGTATGTGCTGACTGATGTCACGGTTCAGAATGAGTTCCCGCAAAGGATGCAGGGGGGGCAAAACATCACTTAGCATGCGCCCAAAAGCCGCTTTACGCGTCGTCCCTAGCAAAGACTCGGCGGCCGTGTTCAAATCCACAATCCGGTTTTGCGCATCGAGAGTAAGAATGGCATCCCGCAAGTGTTCCAGCACCAAATCGCGCGCCAAGGGTACAACGTCTAAGAGACGATAACGCAAAATACCCCACCCAAGAATGAGGCCGCTGAGCGCATACGCTAGAGGATGTAGTTCCAGGCTATCAGGGGTAAACTGCTCGGCAGGAGCCAACACAGCGTAGACAATATTGCTCAGCCAAGGCATAACTGCGCCCAAAGTAAACACCCAGGCCTGAGCGTGCGACCCGGCAGGCAAGCGTAAAATCGCACGTGCCAGCAGG
>QEXW01000015.1 GCA_003130845.1 Anaerolineae bacterium | reverse complement strand
TTCCCCTCTCCCAGGGGGAGAGGGGGAGTTTCTCTCACCCCCTTCCCCTCTCCCAGGGGGAGAGGGGGAGTTTCTCTCACCCCCTTCCCCTCTCCCAGGGGGAGAGGGGGAGTTTCTCTCACCCCGTTCCCCTCTCCCAGGGGAAGAGGGGAACGGATGGTTGCGCTCTGCACCCGAATTGTCGCGCCGCGCCAGGTGAAGCGCAGGTCGGTGTAACTGCCATCATAGGCATGCGCGCCGGGGTGAACGCGTTCTTCGTGTTCGCCCAAGCGCCCAACCAGCAATTCGTTCAGACACCGGTCGAGCCAGGTGTCGCCGAAGCCCCACTCTTTGAAGCCCAGCGACAGCCCGAAGCCTTCGGGCAGCAGCACGTGGCAGGCCACGCTGCGTGAGTTCCAGGTGTTCCAGCCACGCAAGGCGACGCGTTTGAGGGAGGGGTAATCGCTCATGCGGTTTCCTTACGGGACAGCGGGGCCGCCGTCTTTGACGATGGCATAGGCAAAGGCCGCCAGTCCGTTGGTCTGGTTGACGGTAAATTCGTTGCTCGGCGCGCAGAAGCGATTATCGAAGAACAGCTCGTACAGGCCCCAGTTGTAGTATTTGGGATAGACCATGTTGACGGCAAACCCGGCGTTGGTCACTTCGTTGACGGGCGTCAGGGCGTAGAACCAAACCGCGCCATACGGCACCATGCCTTTGGGCAACCCTTTGGGATGTTCGAGATACCACTGGTAATCGTGCAGCATTTGGGTCGGGTGGCGGTAGCCGCAACCGCTTATCATGCACATATTGAGTTCGTTGCCGCCCAGGGCGTAATCGTTGCTGGTGAAGATGGTATCGAGATATTCGGGGGAATCTTTCAACCCAAAATAGGCCACCGCCTGGATGATGACATCCGGCGAGCTATGGTTGCCGATGACGGGCGGCATGCGGCGGTGCCAGCCCTGGCGGAAGGGACGGTATTCGGTCGGCTCAATGCGGTCGTAGCGCGCCCAGTGCAGGAAGGCCTGTTTGAGCAGGTTCTGGTACTCAACGTCAATGTTCTCGTTCTTTGCCAGCACGTACACGATGACCGGCCACTGCCAATCGCCTTCGAAGCCCGGTTCACTGCCCAAAGAGCCATCACCTGTTTCGGGGAACAGGTGGTCGGTGGGGTTCTTGATGGGGACGAGCGCTTTGAACTGCTCCTCGTAGGTCTTATCGCCGGTGGTGCGGTACATCCAAGCCAGCGAGAAGGCGCGGATGGTTTTATCTTGCTGCCATTTGCCATCGTCGCCTTCCCATTTTTCGGGGTTGGCTTCGGCCCAGTCGTGGGCGCGTTTGGCGGCGGCGCGCAGGTTTTGCGGGGTCAGTTCCACGTCTTGGAAATATGGCCCGGTAATGCGCTTGATGCCGGCCAAGTCCATGCAGTAGGCCAGCCAGTTGGCCGAAGCGCTAAACTGCCAGGAGGCAATGGACGAGCCGGGGCCATAGAACCACTTGGACGGACGCGCTTCATGGCCGGGAATCGGCCAGACGCCCGCCGGAACGCCGCCACCTGAACTGCTGGCGTTTTGCAAACGCATAAAAAAGGCGATGTTCCAGGCGGCTTCATCCAGAATATCCGGCACGCCGTTGTTATTTTCGGGGATGGAGAGTTCACCGTCCACGTAAATCTCAGGGCGCAGTTCATACGCCAGGGTCAGGCGCAGGTTGACCCACATGTGCTGCCACCAGCGGTCGTAATCGGCCGCGTCGTAATAGCCGCCGAAGATTTTGTCGTTGGTCACGCCGGTTTCGGGTTTGACAATGCCGGTTTCATAGGCCTGCTCGCTGGTTTCGTAGTAGACCGTGCCAACCGGCCAATACGGGACAGGCACTTCCCATTCGGTGTAGGGCATGACGCGCGGGATGTCGGCGCGCTGGATGTATAGGCCGTGCATAACATCGCGCCAGGCTTCGTAATACGTGTCGGTATCTATGCGGAAGGGGAAGGAACTGCCCATGCGCTCGACCACGATTTTGTATTTGCCCGTGTAGCCCGGCACGCCGCGGAAGTTGCCAAAATCGCATTCCCACACGTCCGCGCCGGTGTAGGAGGGATATTTGAATTTGGGAAACCACATCTGCTGGGCGGCTTCGTTGCCGGGGTAGAAGTCCGTGCCGCCGGTTTCCAGGTCTTTGCGCTTGGCGATGGTGTTGCTGAAGACGATTTCGTTCGAGCCGTCATCTTTGACGACATGGCAGGCGGTTCCAGCCAGGCTTTCCAGTTCCAGCGGGCCGTTTTCGCCCATGTAGAGGGTGATGTAAGCGTACTTGACGCGGGCGCGCGGGCTGTAACCAATCTGATTGACCTTGATGGCTTCGGAGAACTGCTGGAATTCATCGAAAACGATGGTTTGTGGCGGGCCTAGGCGGTTCATGACGACCGTGTAGGTTTTGCCGCGTTTCATCGGGAAGGGCAGTTCCAGGAAGACCCAATGGTCACTGATGTACTTGGACAGGTACATGCCCTCGAATCCGGTCGGCTTGCTCTTGATGCCGGCGCGCAGCGGAGCCTGACCATCGGCGTAATCAGAGTCATCCGGCGAGGTGATGGTGTACGTATCGGTCAGGCGCGCCAGGTTGGTATCCAGCATATCGCGCCAGATGAGCGAGGCCGGGTTGCGCTTGTTGTAGCGATACTCGCCATCGCGGAAGTGCAGCATGAGAATCGAATCCGTCACCGGCCCCACGCCCTGAATGTGCTTTTCATGCACGCTTTTCGGCTCGGCGGGCGTGGGCGGGACTTCAGTGGGGGTGGCGCTTGGCTTGCGGGTGGGCTTGGCGGGCTTGGTGGCCGTCGGCGGCGGGGGCGTGAGAGTGACGGTGGACGCCATCACGCCTTCCCCCTCTTGCGAAGGACGAGGGGAGGCTGCCGGGGCGGGCTGGCAGCCCGCGAGCAGCATGAAGACGGCCAACAGAAGGGATACAACGAAGACAAGAGAGTGTTTTCGTTTCACAAGACGTTCCTTTCTACTCTCCCAGCCAGGCCTCGACCCGGCTGTTCGCTTTCATTTTCTCGAACGGGATGAGATTGCCCACCAGCGGTTCGCCATCCAGCAGGAGTTTGCCTACCCCGCGCTGGGCATGGTTCGGGTTGTGAACGGTGATGTCGAGCGTCTTGCCGCGAAATTCGCGCCGGAGGCTGAACCCGTCCCACGCGGCGGGGATGCACGGGTCAAGGCGCAACCCGTTGGGTTCGGGGCGAATGCCCAGGACGTATTGCGTGACGCTAAAATAGAACCAAGCCGCTGCGCCGGTCAGCCAGGCGGTGCGGGCGTTGCCCTCGCGCGGCGAGTAGCGCGAGTAGGTGGTCTGCGCCTGGACGTAGGGTTCGCTCTGGCGGATTTCGGCGCGGTCGTTGTAGGCGGCGGGCATGGCGGCGCGCAGCACTTCATAGGCCCGGTCACCTTGGCCGAGCAGGCACTCGGCCATGATGCCCCAGCCCTGGGTGTGGTTGAAGATGCCGGCATTTTCCTTGACGCCGGGGTTGAAGACCACCGCCCGCATGACCTCGATGGAAGTCTTGACGAAGGGCGGGGCACACAACATCAGCCCGTAGGGGGTTGCCAGCCGCTCACGGACGGTTTTCATGCAGGTCTGCGCCTGTTCGGGCGTGGCTGCGCCGCTGATGACCGCCCAAACTTGTGTGTTGAGATAGACCTGCCCTTCCTCGAAGTCCTTTGTGCCATACACCGTGCCATCTTCGCCAACCGCCCAGATGAACCACTCGCCATCCCAGGCGCAGGCACGGATGCGCTCTTCCAGCCGGGCGCGTTGGGCTTCCGCCCAGGCTTTATCCGCCGGGCGGTGGGTCATTTCGGCAATTTCGGCCAGGATTTTCAGCCCGCGATAGACCTGAAAGGCTACGAACAAGCTTTCACCGTGGAAACCGAGTTTCAGGCAGTCGTTCCAATCGGCCAGCAAGCCACAGGTCAGGCCGTTACGCCCGGTGCGTTCCAGGTTGAACTCTAAGGCGCGGCGCAGATGACCGAAGACAGTGTCCTCGCCTGCGTCAGCATAAGGCAGAACTTTTTCGTAAAAGGCCAGGTCGCCGGTTTCGTTGACGTACGCCGGGACGGCGTCGAAGAACCACAAGCAGTCATCGGAGCGGAATTCTTCGGGGGCGGGGGCTTTTTCGTACCCAGGACGATGCTCAAAAGGTTTGATGACCGGAATCGCGCCGCCGTTCTGCACCTGCCCGGTGAGCAGCAGTTCCAGCCGTTCGCGCGCCCTATCGGGGATGGCGGTCAGCACGCCCAGGATGTCCTGCACCGAATCGCGGAATCCCAACCCGTCACGCTCGCCGTTATAGACCAGGCTGGCAGCGCGCGACCAGTTGAACGTAATCAGGCAGTTATATAGGCCCCAGACGTTGAGGGTGTGATTGAGTTCTTCATCCGGCGTTTGCACGCTCAGCCGACCCAATTGGGCGTGCCAGTGGGATTTGAGTTTCTCTAGTTCGCGTTCGGCCTGCTCCAGCGTGCCGAACTTCCCAAAAGTCTCCGCGCCGACGGTGCGCGCTTCGCCGATGCCGAGCAAGACCAGCACGGTGCGGCGCTCACCCGGCTGCAGGGTGAGATAGCACTGCAGCGCGCCACAGGCGTTATCGCCATAGGCATTGCTGTTGCTGCACGCGCCACGCTCGACTGCCAGCGGGTTGTGATAGCCGCGATAGGGGCCCAGGAAGTCCGCCCGCGCGGTGTCATAGCCGGTTAGGGGCGCGCCCGCCAGCCCCATCCACACGCCGCGCCCCACATCGCCCTGAGTCAGGTCGCTGGAGATGGGCAGGTTATCTTGGCTGACGATACGGAGCAGGCCGGTTGGGAGTTGTTCGCCGCGAATGATGAAGAGCGAATATTGCAGGTTCACGCCATCTTGGGTGGTTTCCCAGTTGTTGGTGAATTCACAGTAGGTAAAAATCCCCAATTCGCGCGGACGGTCGCTCTCGTTGGTGACGGTCAGCCGCCAATACTCGAAATGCTGCCCAAGCGGGACAAAATACGTCGCCTGGGAGCGGATACCGGCATATTTGGACTCGATGACCGTGTAGCCGGTTCCGTGCCGGCAGGTGGACTCAAATGTATCCAGCGGCTTGCCCACCGGCTGCCAGGAGGCTGACCAATAGTCGCCGCTCTCTTGGTCGCGCAGGTAGAAGTAGCGCCCCGGTTGGTCGGCGGGGATGCTGTTGAAGCGCAGGCGCAGGAAACGTCCGCGCGCGCCGGATTGGTAGAAGCCGTAGCCCCCGGCGTTGTTGGTGATGATGGCGCCGTAGTCGGTGCTGCCGAGGTAATTGCTCCATGATTGGGGCGTATCGGGGCGGGTGATGACGTATTCTTTGTTCTGGTCGTCAAAATGACCGTATCGCATGGGGAACTCCTTGACTGCCCTCACCCTGGCTCTCTCGCAAAGCAGAGATGGAAAATCGCTCATCTCCCTCTGCAAAGGCCAGGAGTGAGGGAAACGAAATCCTGCTAGCCTGCCCGATTGCGCCGAATCAACTCCAGCCTGGTTTGTACGCTGGCATAGGAGCGGAAGCCATCCGGCGGGGTGTTCAGGGTGTAATCGAGCAGTTGGTCCACTGTGCTGGTGGCGACGTGAATGCGCGTATCGGACGAGGCGTAGTAGATGAAAACGCTGCCGTCGGCGCGGGCCACCCAGCCGTTGCAAAAGACGACGTTGCTCACGTCACCCACGCGCTCCTCGAACTCTGGCGCGAGGAAGTAGCCGCCTGGCTGGTGCGTGACGACCCAGGGTCGTTCCAACTCGGTCAGGTACAGGTACAGGACATAGCGCAGTCCGGCGGCGGTGTTGCGCACGCCATGCGCCAGGTGCAGCCAGCCGCGTTCGGTTTTGAGCGGGGCCGGGCCTTCACCGTTTTTGAGTTCTTTGATGGTGTGGTAGGCGCGCGGTTCAACGATGATTTCCCGTTCGATAACCGCCGGGTTCATGGAGTTGCTCAAACCCCAGCCGATGCCGCCGCCGCTGCCGGCGGTGATGAAATCGTCCTGGGGGCGGGTGTAGAAGGCGTATTGACCGTCCACAAATTCGGGGTGCAGCACCACGTTGCGCTGCTGGGGCGAGCGGGTTTTCAGGTCGGGCAGGCGCTCCCAGGTTTTCAGGTCGCGGGTACGGGCGATGCCGGCCTGCGCGATGGCACTCGAAAGGTCGCCGGGCGGGGCGTTGGGGTCTTTGCGTTCGGTGCAAAACACGCCGTAAATCCAGCCATCGGCATGGTGAGTCAGGCGCATGTCATAGACGTTGGTATCGGGGTCGTCGGTTTCGGGCAGCAGGATGGGTTCTTCCCAAAAGCGGAAGTTGTCCACCCCGTTTTCGCTCTCGGCGATGGCGAAGAAGGATTTGCGGTCCCAGCCTTCCACCCGGCAGACGAGCAGGATTTTGCCCTGGTGTTCGATGGCGCCTGGGTTGAAGACGGCATTGACCCCCAAGCGTTCCATCAGAAAGGGGTTGGTCTGCGGGTTCAGGTCGTAGCGCCATTCGAGCGGGACGTGCGCGGCGGTGACGACCGGGTTTTGCCAACGGGTGTAGATGCCATTGTCCCAGCGCGGGTCGGGGGCGTTGGGACGGGCCAGCAGCGCGGCGTGTCGTTCGCGCAGGGCAGCCAGACGTTCGGAAAAGGTTTGCATACAAATCTCCGCGGGTTTACAGGATAACTTCAACGGTCTGAACGCCCGTCAGTGCCAGGTCGAGTTCGAGATAGCGGGATTCTTCTACCTGATTGAGGCGGTAGGGGACGGGCGCGCCATCTACCAGGACGGAGTTCACTGCGGAAACCGAAGCCGGTAAGAGCAGGCGCAAAGCAGCCTGACGGCCCGAACCGGTGACGGTCAGCGTCAGGCGTTGGGCGGCTTCGTCCAGCTGGTAGCGATAGGCGGCATAGCCATCTGAAGCCGGGTAGTGGATGGTCACTTCGGCAGAATCCACCCCGGCGGCAGGCCAGCGCGGGCAGAGGCAGACGCTCTCGAAGGCGGTGGCGGTATCTACCACCCCGGCTAAGCCCTCCACCAGGGCATAGGTCAAGGCGGCGGCACCCCAGCCATGCGGAATGCCATACGAGAGCGGTGAGGGCGGGAAATACACGGCGGAATCGCTCAGCGTCAGCCCTAGTACGAACCACAGCGTGCCATCTTGCGCGGCTTGCAGGGTGATGGAGCGGATTTCTTTGTGCGGGTCGGCGTCGAAACCGGTCAGGCTGACGTAGACGTGCAGGTGGCGCGGCTGATAATCTTTCCAGGCCAGCACAGCGCGGGTGCCATTGCGGTTATCGGCGGGCAGGTTTTGCTCGGCCCAGTGATTGATGGTCAGCAGGTCTTTGCCTTCGCGCAGGTAGGCGGTTTTGGCGCTGCCATCGGCATAGTGAATGGTGAGCGAACCGGCAATCTCGCCGCGTGCCATGGTGTGCAGCAGGTAAACCGCCCCAGCGCGGGCGTTGATGGGAATTTCAACCGTTTGGGCGTAGCCGGGGTGCGCGGAAAGTGCCAGGGCGCGGCTGACCTGGAAGGGAATCTCGTGGAAGGTCTGCTCACCGGTGGGGAAGCCGGTCAATTCGGGGTGCTCGCCGGGCGTCCAGGTGGGCGTGGCAGGGGAATCGCTCAAGGAGGGCGAGCAGTTGCTCAACGGGAGCAGGTTCACCGTCTGGAAGGCGCGCGGCGGGGGCGGGGGGAAGGCTCCGGTGTAGCATTCCCAAAACTGATTGCCGAATCTCCGCCCCAATTCGAGAGAGCGCCGCAAAATATCCACGCCGTAGGCCTCGAAGCCATGCTCAAAGGCCCCGTGCGCCAGTTCCCCGGCGGCGATGGGCGAGACGCCGCCGTTCATGTACTGCCAGGGCGGGCAATGCCCATTGTAGCCTTTGGGGAAGGGCGGGTAGATGAGATACCACTCGCCGGGCGAGCCAGGCGGCAGGTTGTCTTTGAGTTCGCGGTAGGTGCGCAGGATGGCGGCGGCCTGCTCATGGGCGATGCGGCGGTTGAGCGAGTAGGTGTTAGAGAGCGAAATTTGGGTAGATTCGTCCACGCCCAAATCGCGCTTGACGTTCGGGTCTTCGGGAACGTGATGGGTGAAGAAGCGCCCGTTCCAGGAGAGTTCGTTCAGCCGCTGGCGGATTTCGGCGGCACGCTGGCGGTAGGTCGCGGCTTGGGTGGTGCGTCCAACCGTTTCCAGCATTTCGGCCAGGTATTCACAGGCGGCGGCGTAGCCAGTGTTATCGCCAAACATGATGCCGAAGCGGGTCTTTTCGGGGTGAATTGCCATCGGGTCAGGCCAGTTGGCAAAGTCCGAAAGGCAGTCTTCTTCGTTCTGGAAGTCCCAGGTGTCAATGGTGTGGCCGCGTTTGAGCAGGCCGTATTTGGCCGACCAGCGGTAGGGGCTGTTGACGGTATATTCCAGGGCGCGGATGGCTGGTTCGAGGCACGAGACCATCCAGGCCGTATCGCCGGTGGCTTTCCAGGTGTAGTAAATGCCCTCCACGAACAGGTATTCCACATCGTTTTCGACCGGGATGCGGGTGAATTGAGCGGTGCCATCCTCGAAGGTGCGCTCAAAGCCGCCATATTGGAAACGCACACCCCAGTGATTGGGGCTGGTGCCGGGCGGTTCGCGGCGGTGGACGTTGTCCCAAATCATGCCGTCTTCGCGCTGGCTGTCGCGGTACAGTTCAATGCCGGAGCGCACTTTCGGCTCGAAGTATTTCATGCCCTTCAGGGTGTGAACGTGGTCGCGCAGCCAGTCCACCAGGTAGTAGTACGTTTTGCCCTGGTAGCGGGTGTAGTGCTTGAGGGCTTCGTCGGCCATGGTGTAGTAGCAGATGTCGAGCAATTCGCGGAATTGTCCGCTTGATTCACGCAGTTCGGTGCGGGGTTCGAGGCGAAATTGCAGGCAGGCCAGTTCCGCGCCGTTTTCATCGGTCACCTTGGCTGTGTGCCAGCCGGCCGCGCCTCCTGCCGTAAAGGAGACTTCACCGGAAACGTTCTGGCTGAAATACGCACGTCCGCGCCCATCGCTGATGGTGAGCAGGCCGGGCGGGACTTGTTGCAACGTGAGGATTTGCAGAGGGGAAACGGGCTGTCCGGGCAGGTGGTTTTGGAGGAACATGAGGGCTATCCTTTTTGTGAGGGTGAGAACAATCAGGCGGTTTGGCAGGCTGAAACCTGCGAGGGGGTCTGTTGCGCAATCCAATCGCGATACCAGAGAGCGCTGGCTTTGGGGATGCGTTCCAGCGTATCGAAATTGACCCACACCAAACCCAAGCGAGAGGCATAGCCGCTGGCCCACTCGAAGTTATCCATCAGCGACCAGACGAAATAGCCGGCCAACGGCACGCCGCTCTCAATGGCGCGCGCGGCGGCCTGGATGTGCGTCTGTAGGTAGGCGATGCGGCGCGAATCGTGAATTTGGCCGGTTTCATCGGGGCCGTCGCTGTAACTGGCGCCGTTTTCGGTGATGTACAAGCGCGGAATCTGGTACTCGAAGCGCAACCGACACAGCGTCTGGTACAGGCCATCCGGGTAGTTATCGCCCCAGCCGTTTTCCATCCATTCCGAACGTGGCGCGTAGAAGTTGGTTTGGGGCAAATTCTCTTCTTCGGGAATCTCGGCGCGGACGATGACGCGGGTGTAGTAGTTGACGCCCAGGAAGTCGGTTTGGGCCGCGATAATGGTCAGGTCGCCGGGCTGGATGACCTCCTGCGGCCACAAACCGCGCGCCTGATAGTCATCCACCACATCGGCGGGGTAACCGCGCCCGTAGAGCGGGTCGAGGAACAAGCGGTTGTGGCGTCCATCTTCCAGCCGGGCAGCGTGATAATCGGCGGCGCTGGGGGAGGCAGGTTGGAAGGGGAAGCAATCGAAGGCCAGGCCAATCTGCGCGCCGGGACTGTTCTGGCGCAAGACCGGCACGCTCCAGCCGTGCGCCAGCAAATGATGATGCACAGCACGCAAGGCGGCGCGGGTATCCTGCCAGCCGGGAGCGTGCATGCCATGTTGATGCCCGATAAAGGCGGAAACTGCCGGTTCGTTGAAGGTCATCCAGTGTTTCACGCGGTCGCCCAGGCGGCGGCTGACCTGGTCAGCGTATTCCACAAAGGCTTCGGCGATGGAGCGAACCGTCCAGCCGCCTTCGTCTTGCAAGGCTTGCGGCAAATCCCAATGGTAGAGCGTGACGAAGGGCAGGATGCCGGCTGCGAGCAGGCCATCCACCAGGCGGTCGTAGAAATCCAACCCTGGCGGATTCACCCGTCCGCGCCCGGCAGGCAAAACACGCGGCCAAGCAATCGAAAAGCGGTAAGCCTGCAACCCAAGCGATTTCATCAGAGCGATGTCTTCGCGCCAACGGTGATAGTGGTCGCAAGCCGTATCACCGCTATCGCCATTGTGAATTTTGCCCGGCACACGGCAAAAGGTATCCCAAATGGAGGGGCCTTTGCCGTCTTCGTTCCAAGCGCCTTCAATTTGGTAAGCAGAAGTAGCAGCGCCCCAAATGAAATCGGAGGGGAAACGGATATCTATCATGACCAACCTCTCAATCGCAAGAATTTTTGTAATTCGCTCACAACATTTCACGAGCAAAACAACAAATATAACGACACATAACGCAAAAAAATTGATGAGCGTTCTCACTGTAACATGCCGGAATAGGGGCTGTCAATGCGCAATTTTATAGCCTTTTATCACTTTTTGGGGATGACTTTCGTCCATTTTTCTTAAAATTTTCCGAGTTCCGCGCCCAAAACGGTTGAAATTTCGCCAACGCCTGCTATAATAATTGTGAACGTTCTCTGAAAGAGATACCAATGAGCGAAAAACCCCTGCCGTCTCCCGCTACATTACACGATGTCGCCCGTCTGGCTGGCGTCTCGTATCAGACGGTCTCACGGGTGATTAATCACTCGCCGAACGTCTCTTCAGAGACGCTCGAAAAAGTCAATCAGGCCATCGCCGCTCTCAACTACCGCCCCAATCGCGTCGCGCGCAGTCTGGTCACCGGCAAATCAAACGCGATTCACGTCCTAGCCCTGGATGTCTATCACCTGCGCATGTTACCCGCCATGCATGAAGGGGCGCATCAAAACGGCTACCAACTGCGCCTGACAGGCTTTCGCAGTTCGGATGACACCTTGCGTGATTTGGCAGCTTGCCTGCAAGAAATCGCCACCAGCCGACCCGATGGCTTGCTGATTGTCCTACCCTGGGCGCTCACCACAGAGCAAGATTTGATTGACCTGGTGCGCAACATTCCCTTCGTTGTGGTGGGCAATCGCTTGGGCTACGGCACGAACGCGGTTCTGATAGACCAACGCGAAGGGACGCGCATGGCCATTGAGCATTTGCTTTCCCTCGGTCACCGCAAATTCGCGCTGATTGACGGCCCCCAGCAGTATTACGATGCCCAAATCCGCAGCGAGACAGCGCGAAAGATACTGGCTGCGCAGCAGGCGGAACTGGTTGCCAGCGAGCAGGGCAATTTCAGTATGCCGAGCGGTTACGAGGCCGCCCAGCGGCTGCTCGACCAAGCGCCCGCCTTTACGGCCTTGTTCTGCGCGAATGACGAAATGGCGTTGGGCGCGATGCGCGCCATCAAAGACAAGGGCTTGCGTATTCCACACGATATATCGGTGGTTGGATTCGATGATTTGAGTTTTACGGCCTATTGTGACCCTCCCATGACCACCGTGCGGCAGGATTTTTACGCGCTGGGAATGCATGCCCTGCAGCATTTGTTCTCCCTGCTCAAAGCACCGAATACCGCACCGCACCAGCGCTTACTCTACCCCGAATTGATTGTACGCAGCAGCACAGCAGCACCTGGCGCACGTTCGGCGCGAGGCGAATAACCCCACCAGGAGATACGTGCATGTCGAATGCAGAAAACCCAATTTCAGAAAAACCGCAAAAGCCGAAGTTCCGCTGGACGCAGGATGCGATTTACACCAACCTGTCGTATCTGCTGATGGTCCTGCCCGGCACCATCTGGCTGATTTTGTTCGCGTACCTGCCCATGCCGGGCATCATCATGGCCTTCAAAAACTATCGGCTGCAAAAACCCCCGGCCGACCACTGGATTCAAAACCGATTCATCTACAGCCTCATCGAAAGTCCCTGGGTGGGGTTGGATAACTTCCGCTATCTAGTCAATCCGGTTAATCTTGACAATACCATCATGTTCGTCCGCAATACCGTGTTGTATAACCTCTTGTTCATGGTGGTTGGCTTAGTGGCTTCGGTGGCGCTGGCGGTCATTATTTATGAGCTCACCAATCGTTTTTGGGCCAAGCTATATCACTCCATTTTTTTCCTACCGTTCTTTATTTCATGGGTCGTAGTAGCGTATGTAGTGTACGCCTTAGCCAACAATAGCGGCATCATCAATACATTGCTGGCCTCCTGGAACATGCCACCGCTGGAAATGTATAAAGAAAAAATTTATTGGCCGTTTATCTTCCTGTTCGCCAACCTGTGGAAGTACACTGGCAACGGTTCTATCCTATATCTGGCAATCATCACCGGCATTGACCGACAACTCTACGAGGCAGCCGCCATGGACGGGGCCAGCAAATGGCAACAGTTCTGGAACATTACCCTGCCGCAATTGATTCCCACGATTGTGTTGCTGCAAATTCTGGCGGTGGGGCGTATTTTCGGTTCGGATTTCGATATGTTCTACACCCTGCCCGCCGGCTCAGCGATGGTGCGCGATGTGACCACGACCATTGATATTTACGTCTTCAATATGTTGCGCTCCACCTCCCCGCTAGGCTATCCGGCAGCAGCCGCGCTGTTACAGTCGGTGCTGGGGTTTATTCTCATCCTGGTGACCAACTACATCGTCCGCAAAACCCGTCCGGAGATGGCGCTGTTCTAGTCAATTCGGTTTGCAGAAAGAGAGACCCCCATGCAACTGCTCGCCGCCAAATCCCGCACTGCCCGCGACATGCTCGCGATTTCACCTTCAACGAACTTCATTCTCAATGTCTTAATGGTCATTTGCGTCATTCTGACCTTGGCGCCGTTTTACATCATCATCATTACTTCGCTAACTTCAGAGGCTTCCCTAATAAAGAATGGCTACCAACTTTGGCCGGAAGAGTTTTCTATCAACGCTTACACCTACCTGTTCCGCGAAGGCTCCATCGTGATTACGGCTTACCGCAACACAATTATTTCGACCGTAGCCGGTACCGTCCTCACGCTCATCCTGGTCACGTTGTACGCTTATCCGCTTTCCCGTCCGAACTTCCGCTTTGCCACCTTCTTCACGTTCTTTGCCTTCTTCACCATGCTGTTCGGCGGCGGCCTGGTGGCGTATTACATGGTCATGCGCCAGATTTTGCAAATCCAGAACACCATTTGGGCGCTCTTTGTTCCTTCGGCCTTCAGCCCGTTTTGGGTATTTGTGTTGCGCACGTACATCAAGACCAACATCCCCGATGAGCTGATTGAAGCCGCGCGCATTGATGGCGCCAATGAATGGCGCATTCTATTCCAAATCGTCCTGCCGCTCTCGGTGCCTGGGCTGGCAACGGTTGCTCTGTTCAGCGCAATTGGCATCTGGAACAACTTCTTCAACGTTTTGTTACTGATAGATAAAGTGGAATTGTACAACCTGCAATACATGATTTACTCCACCCTCAACAACATCCGCTTTTTGCTAGACAACGCCTCGCGCATGCAGGGCGTGGTCAACCTCTCTGAGTTGCCTTCGCAGACCTTCCGCATGGCAATGGCGGTGGTCACGATTGGCCCCATCGTCTTGGCTTATCCGTTCTTCCAGCGTTATTTCGTGCGCGGTCTGACCATTGGCGCCATTAAAGGTTAACTCTCAAGGCATTATATGGGCGTTCCATATAACGAACTGCTATTCAAACCAATAAAAAGGAGAAGAACGATGGTACGAAAACTGATTTCCCTGTTTTTGTTGGTGGCTTTCGTGCTGGCGGCCTGCACGCCGGCCACGACTACGCCGGAGCCACCTGCTCCACAGCCAACGCAGGCGCCCTCCTCGGGCGGCGAACAGCCAGCCGCGCCGACGACGGCCCCCGAACCAGCCTGTACCGAGCCGGTCACGCTCGACCTGTACATGGTGGGGAGCGGCGATAGCCCGGCCCGCCCGGATGTGGAGGCAGAACTGAATGCCTACATCGAACCGCTTATCTGCGCCAATGTCCGCTTCAACATCGTTGGCTGGGGCGATTGGTTCTCGAAGGCCATCACCGGCATCCAGGCTGGTGAGAAGATGGACATCTTCTTCACCGCCGACTGGTGGCAATACAACGAATTGGTCGCCCAGGGCCTGCTCCTGCCGCTCAATGATGACAACGGCCCGAACGGCAACCTGCTCAAACTCTATGGACAGGGCATCCTAGAGAGCCTGAACCCCGCCTTCATCAGCGGTACGCAGGTCAACGGTGTGAACTACGCTGTGCCGGTCAACAAAGAACTGGCCGTTCCAGATGGGTTCATCTACAACGTCACGCTGGCCGAGCAGATTGGTTTCACCAAGGAAGATGCCGCTAAGATTAAGTCCATGCGCGACTTCGAACCCTGGTTGGAGAAAGCCAAAGCCGCCCGCCCCAACGAATATCCTTATCTGGTGAACTTCATGCCCGGCTTCGAACCCTGGCTGGATGGCTTTGCCAGCGGCGTGCCACAGAACATCATCACCATGAACGGCATTCCCGATGCCAACGGCAAGTTCGATGAGACGATTATCAACATCGTCGAAAGCGATTGGTTCCGCGAATACGTTACCATCATCCGCGAATGGCGCGAAAAGGGCTGGGTACACCCCGAAGCCGCGCTGACCGGCTACGAGCCTGACAAACTGATGAACGCCGGCCAGTTCTTCGTCGTTGCTCAGCCGCTCAAGGGCTATGGCATCAAAGCGCAGGAAATCATGAACTCCTCCGGCAACCCCGACTTGCGCGTGGCGGAAATTGAATGGGCTCCCAAAGTGATTGCCACGCTGCACACCGGCGGCTCGATGATGGCGATTCCGGCGCTCTCCGAACACCCAGTGGAAGCCATGAAGTTCATCAACCTGCTGCACACCGACAAGAAGGTGGTCAACACCTGTCTCTACGGTGTCGAAGGCAAGCACTGGCAGCTCGAGGCGGATGGCCGCATCAACCTGATTGACGGCTCCTGGTACACCGCGCATCCCGGTCCATGGGTCTGGGGCAACACGCAGATTCAATATGTGACCAACAAGGAAGACCCCAACAAGAACAAGATGCTCATCGAATACGCCAACGATGCTTACCCGCATCCTTCCCTGGGCTTCCGCTTCAATAAGACCCCGGTCGAGGCCGAAATTACCGCTCTGAACGCCGTCACCGATAAATACTGGACCCCTCTCATCTACGGTTACATTGACCCGGCCACCGAGCTGCCCAAGTTCATCGAAGAACTGAAGGCTGCCGGTGTGGACAAAGTCAAAGCCGAAGTGGAGCGCCAGTATCAAGCCTGGAAGGCAACCAAGAAGTAGTTCTCCTGGCACACCGAGAACAACAGCGAGGGGCTGCCTCCCACACGAGGGCAGCCCCTCTTTTCAAGCAAAGGCAGGCTTTTTTATGGGTTGGGATACCCCTATTCAACGAAAAAATCGGACGATAATCGAAAAAGGCTTGGATTCTGGCCTGTGCCTGGGCGGGCTGGGCTGTGGCGGCCTGGAACTGTGGGCCGACGGTGTCTTTCGGCATCACGCCTACATGAACACCGCTCCCTGGAACGGCTGGCGGCACCAGATTCCGCCACAAGGCCAACCCCAGCCGCTGGCCGAACCAAACACCGGTGTTGAAGACCTGTGCTTTCTCTTGCGCGTCCAGCGCCCCGGGCGCGCGCCGCAGTTGCGCTTTCTGTTCGTGGGGCAGGGCGGCAGTTGGCTGGTGGGCGAACACATGTCGCGCACGTACAAATACGCCACCATTCCCACCGTACGCGCCATCGAGCATACTGCCGAATTTCCCTTCACGCGCCTGAAATACCTCGACCCCACCCTGCCCGTGCAGGTCGAACTGCTGGCCTGGTCGCCCTTCATCCCGCACGATGCTGTGGCTTCCGCCACCCCCGGCGCAATCTTCGACTTCACCATCACCAGCCAGACCCACGAGCCGCTCACGGTCAGCCTGCTGCAAATCACCAGCAACCTGGCCGGCTTCGACCAGGTCCCCGATTACGCGCCCGAACACAGCCTGGCGACGACCCCAACCGGCGTCATCATCCGCATGAAAGGCGGGCGCGACCCGCAAAGCCCGGCCACCGGCGAAATGGGCGTCTTTGCTGCCGCGCGCGCCCGACAAAGCATTTCAGCAGTTTCACACAACCCCTATCTGCAAAATTTGTATTATTCGTTCTATACCACCGGTCACCTCGACGGCCCGCGCATCCCGCCGCGTATCCCGCGCGAGGAATATCACTTCGCGGCCCAAAACGCACCGATGTTCCGTGACCAGTCCTTCGTTTGCGTGCAAACCAGCCTCGAGGCCGGTCAATGCGCCGAAATCCGCACCGGCCTGACCTGGCATTTTCCCAATCATTACGACCGTTTTGGCGTCTACGTCGGCAAGTTCTACGAGAACCGCTTTGCGCATTCGGGCGACGTGGCCGCTTACCTGCTGAACGAAGCCGACTTGCTCCGAGCGCGCTCTCGCGCTTGGACCGATTCCATCCTCGATTCCGACCTCGACCCCGCCCTGGCGCTGGCCCTGCTCGACCAGGCCAATACGCTCGTCAAATCGTCCTGGTACAGCAAGGATGGACGGTTCTTCCTGTGGGAAGGACTCGGGCAGGGCGGCATGAACACAGTGGATGTGGAACACTACGGTTCGTTTGGAGTGGCTTTCCTCTTCCCGGCGCTGCGGGTTTCGGCCCTCGACCTGATTCAGGCCGCCCAGCGTCCCAACGGGCAGGTAGCACATGCTTACCAGTGCAACATTCGTCCGGCAGACATTCCCGATGGCGAATATCACCGCTGGGATGTCAACCTGCAATATGTCCTGGCGCTCTTCCGCGATTGGCGCTGGAGCGGCGACCCGGACCTGTTGCGCCGTCACTGGCAAAGCGCCCGCCACGCGTTGGCGTTCGTCCAATCGCTCGACCGGCTCGGAATTGGCCTGCCCTTCACCGAAGGCGGTATTACCTACGACCACTGGCACATGGTGGGGGTGGTGGCGTATATGTCCGGGCTGTACCTGGCGGCGTTGCAGGCCGCCAAAACGATGGCCGAAGCGCTCGGAGAAAACGACTTCGCAGCGGAATGCCAAACCCGCTGGGAGACAGGACGCGCCTCCTTCGAGCGGCTGTTCTGGCAGGGTGATTACTACAAAGCCGTCCTGCGCGAAACCGAAGCCCTCAGCAGCGCCGATGCCCGCCTGAGCCTGTTGGCCGCCAAGCCGATTGACCTGGGTCTGCACACCGACGCCCTCAACGGCGAAGCCTTTGCCCTGCTCACCGGCCTGCCGCGCGCTCTCGACCCGCAGCGCGTCCAGACCATGCTGCGCGCTATCCTGACCTATAACGTCCACGAAGATGGGCGCTTTTTGGCGAATGGCAGCTGCCCCAACGGCGAATTCCCCGATGAGTGGCCGTTCTCGCAATGGCAAAACCCCTGGACCGGCACGGAATACTTCTTTGCCGCCCAGTTATTCACCGAAGGGCTGGAAAGAGAAGCGCTGGACATCCTGCGCAACGTCTTCGACCGCCTGGATGAAGCCGGCATGCGCTTTCGACACAATGAATGCGGCGATTTCTACACCCGCGCCCTGTCCATCTATGCCGCCTGGCAAGCCTGGCTCGGCCTGCTGGTGGACGTTCCAGCACGGCACCTGCGCTTGAAACCGGTCACCCGCCGGAGCGCGCTGCGTTCGCCCTTCCTGTGCGGCACCGGCTGGGGACGGATGACCATTCGACGTGGACACCACGACTTCAGCCTGGAAATCGCCCTGACCGAAGGCCACCTGACGCTCGAAAGCGTGGAACTGCCCTTCTCCGCCGCGCCCGCCGCCTGTCTAAACGGTCAGCCGCTTGAAGCGTGTCAATCCGAAGGCCGAATCCGTTTTCCCCAACCCATCACCCTGACCTCCGGCGACCATCTGACCGTCACCGCCCATCTCTCCCCGCCTTCAACCTGAAATCTCCAATCTACAATCTTCAATCTACAATCTACAATCTTCAATCTACAATCTTCAATCACAACTCTGAAAGGATTTTCCTATGACCAAAATCGCTTTCATCGGCGCAGGCAGTCTCGGCTTTACGCGCGGACTGGTGCGCGACATCCTGACCTTCCCGCTCC
>QEXW01000145.1 GCA_003130845.1 Anaerolineae bacterium | reverse complement strand
GCACCAACCACCACCGGGGTTCGCGTATCTTGCTGGGCATAAAAAGCACGTGTCAGCACTTCCAAAACGGCATGACCAATCAAACCAGCCGCGTACCACAAGAGCGCCCAAGCCACCATGTTGGTCGCTATTTCGTTGAACTCTCCACGCTGATACAGCATGGCGACAAGTGGCTGTCGCAAAACCATCAACCCCACCGCCGCCGGGATGGCCAATAAGAGCATGCCGCGCAACGCCGAAATCAGCGCTCGACGCATTTCTACAATCTGGCCCAGCGCAAACTGCGCCGAAAAGGTTGGCATGACAGCAATGGCAACCGATTGGGCAATGGCAGCCTGCGCCATCAGCATCAACGCAAACCCATACACCAAACCAGCGTAACTGCCGGGGGACATTTGCGAAGCCAGCCAAGCATTCACCCAAAAATTCAACTGCACCACCCCAGCCCCTAACACGCGCGGCCCCATCAGGCGAATCACGTGCCGAACGGCAGAATCGGTCAACAACGCCCAAATATCAGTCAGCCGCGAGACATAACCAACCGAGGCAGGCACAAATTTCAGCAGAGTTGGCAGTTGAATAAAAAGATAAAGCGCCGCGCCCAGCACCACCCCCCAAGCCAGACCATAAATGCCCAACCAACGCGCAAACAGCAACACGCCTACAATTTGTCCAATTTGATACATGGAGGCCGTCAATTGCGGGATGAAAAAGACCTGATGCGCATTGAGAATGCTGACGACTAAGCCTCCCAGTCCAAACAAAACCGCCGAAATCAATTGAATACGCAACAAATTGACCGTCAGTGGAAAGAGCAACGGGTCAGCAGCCAAGCCAGGCGCGAGCAAGTAACGCACAATTTGCGGCGCAAACCAAGCCGAAAGGATGGCCAACAGGCTCAGGGTAAGCGTAACCAAAATGGCCAACGCAGCCGCCAGCCGCCAGGCAGCGTTTTTTTCCCCCTTAACAAGAAACCCGGTGAATGTTGGCAGAAAAGCAGAGCCCAATGCACCGGCAGCAATCAGGGTAAAGAGCGTCTCGCTGACACGGTTAGCGGCGTAGAAGGCATCTAACTCCCCCAGTGAAAAGGCGCGTGCCACCAACATGCTACGCAACAGGCTCATTAACTGCCCAAACAGGATGGCGGTCATGACCGTACCGGCGGCACGGGCGATGTGACGAGTAGTTGTTTGTAACATGACAACAAGTATATCGCGGCGTGTGCTAGAATTGCAGAACAGCAAACAAAATATTCGTAACAGGACAAAACCGAATGAAGCGGTCTGGAGTAACAATCTTTCTGCTTATTTTGGCCACACTGGCTTGTGTAAGCGTACCAGAAGCACCGAGCATCGTGACGGTAGCGCCAGCAGGTCAATCTCCCACCACTCTGCCTGTGGCTTCCCCCCAGGGGGAAACAATCGCTCTACAGGCAGGATATGGGTATCGCGGCGCGTTTTATGAGCTGTATTTTACCGACCCATTTCGCCCCGCGTCCAAAAAACAGGAAGGTGGCATAGATATTCCGCTGGCGCGCGCCATTGACCAGGCGCGAATTTCGGTAGATGTCGCAATTTATAGCATGAGCCTAAATTCCATTCGCGACTCACTTTTAGCCGCACACCAACGCGGTGTGCAAGTGCGGATTGTGATGGAAAGCGACAATCTCGACCGCACCGTGCCACGCTACTTAGCCGATAAAGGCCTGCCCATCCTTGGCGACCGGCGCGAGGGGTTGATGCACAACAAGTTCGTCATCATTGACCGCTCCGAAGTTTGGTTAGGTTCGATGAATTTTACAACCAGTGGAGCATATCAGGACAACAACAACCTTCTGCGCATCCGCTCCACCCAAGTGGCCGAAAATTATCTGACAGAATTCGAGGAGATGTTTGAGGAAGACTTATTCGGCCCTGACGTTTTAGCAGACACGCCCCATCCACAACTGACGATTGATGGGGTTCCGCTCGAAGTATATTTCTCCCCCGATGACGGCGTAGCGGCGCGTTTGGTGAGCCTGCTGCGCAATGCACGTGAAAGCATTCACTTTATGGCATATTCTCTCACAGCCGATGATTTTGGCGACATCATTCGCCAAAAAGCACGCGATGGCTTACAAGTGCTTGGCATCATGGAAGAAGAACAAGTTCGCTCAAACCAGGGTGGCGAGTTCGACCCGTTTCGACAAGCCGGTTTGTCTGTGTTTTTAGATGGCAACCCTGGTCAAATGCACCATAAAGTCATCATCATTGACAAGAAAATTGTCATTACCGGCTCGTATAACTTCAGTGCCAGCGCGGAACGCAAGAACGATGAAAATGTCATCATCTTTTTTGACGAGCAAGTGGCCGCTCAATATCTTCAGGAATTTGAACGGGTCTATGCGCGGGCGCAAAGATAACGAAACAAAACTGCACGCACTGCTCGGCCCAGCCATAGCAAACCATACCCCACCATCACCCCCAGGGCGTTGAAGAGGGTATCGTTGATGTCCACCGACCGATAGTTGGTGCGGACCAGCAGCATGACCAGCAGTTGGGCGCTTTCGGTGCCGAGGCCGACCAGCAGCGCCAGGAGCGGAATCCGCCGGGCGGGCAGGGGGCGCAGGAGCGGGTAGAGCACGCCGAAGGGCACGGTCATCAGGATATTTTCGAGGATGCCGATAGCACAGGGACGCGGCAGTTCCCAGCAGCGGCCAAAGTAGAACGGAATCAGGTTCAGGCCGCGATACTGAATCAAGTGGTCTATCTGCGCCCAGGTCGAATCATAATTGAAGCCCACGCCCGGCTCCGGCAGATAAATTGGGAACAGGACGGCGTTGACCAGCGCCAGCAGATAAACCCAAAAGGCGGTCAGGACGAGCAGGAAGCGCCACCCCCGCTGCCGCAGGGCATACAGGACGAAGGGCAGGGGCGCGAGGAGCAGGGGGAGGGGCAGGTCGAGGGGCATTAACGGTCCGCGATGAACAAGAGCGTTCCCCATGTGGCGGGGTTTCGAGGCTCAAAAGCGAGGAAGTTAACCTGCAAGGGATTTCGCTCTCTCGCCGCATCGTTTTTACCCATTACGGCAAAACCCATCAGAACGCCAGGAGAGGGATAATATTCGGTAAAAACATTGCGTTTGATGTAAGGCCAATCATATTGCGGGTGTAGCCGTGGACGCAAGGCGTAACCGGGGCGCGGGACGAGCGGCGTTTTCAGCCCCAGCCAGTCGAGCGGAATGCGGAGTTCGATGTTGCAGAAGGCGTCCCATGTTTCCCACGGGCGAATGGATGTTTCGATTTCTGCCCGGCGCGGCCAGACGAGGGAGGCTTCGCTCAAACGGCATGCAGGCATCCCTGCTTGAGAAAGCGCTATCTCAAAGAGCAGGTCGTCTGAGTCGAGCGTCTGGTTCTCGAAATCGCCCGTCAGGTCGGTATCGAATCCCAGCCAGACGCGGGTTTGCTGATTGGTTCGGAAAGCGAGGTACAAATACGAATCATCGAAAGCAGCCTGGATTGCGTACACGCCGGGCGAGCGTCCCCACGTCCCCAGCCCGTACCCATCCAGCGCGCCGATGTACTCCACCTGATACCAGTCATACAGGCTGCCATCGATTTGTAAGGGGCGATTGATGCGCGGAGCATGGACAATGAAATCGGCGGGGCGAATTGGGCGCAAATGAGCACCATCATAAAAGTGGGTAAGTTGATAGGTCTGGGTAGTCTCATTCCAAGAGAAGAGCAATTCGCCAGGCAGAGCAACACTGTAGAAGAGATAATTTCCAGGATTGCCAGCGCGCTCCCAGCCGCTGGAATCCGTCCATTCACTAGACACGCGAGAGAGCAACAAGTCCAGTTCCGCTTGCCCGGAGAGATGCAGAAAGCGGATGCGCTCGAAGTCACCCCATGCATTCGCCCATCCGACTCGCCCACCCCCAATGTATCCCCATTTCCAGATGGTTTTTAATCGCCCGTCGTACATTAGGTACATGCGCTGAGCAATGCGTGGATAGACACCAGAGCCGCTGGTAGTGGTGAGAAGTTGAACGAACAGGGCAATTTTATCGGACGAAAGGGGAATGGCACGCAGGAAAAAATGTTCGACATATTCGCCTGTCAGGAGTTCAGGGGCAAGCGCAATTACCTCTTCTCCCCGCGTGATAGCAACACCAAAGCGGATATAAGGAGAACGGCCCAGCGAAAAAAGTAGCGCGATTTCCGTCTGACCGTCTCTATCCCAATCCAGTTCCAGGGCGTCCCAGAGTTCAACGAAAGGGTCAACGCTGATGTCGAAATGATTTCGTTCGAGGGCAGTCAAAAGCATCTGTTGCAGGTCTCCCCTCTGTTCCGGCGAAAACTCTTGCGCAGAATATCTTCGTCCCAGCCCAAAATCAGGCAGGATGGACTGGTCTGTGATGTACGTCCATTCCCGATAGCGGGGAACCGGTGTCACGCTCGGTTCGACTCGCCAGAGCGTAGAGGTGGAACGAGGCGTGGCGGTGGGGGTAATGGTGGGGGTGAAGGATGCAGTGGGCGTCGGGGTCGCGCTCAGCGCCAAGCGGACAAGTTCTGTTTGCGCAGCGGCAACAGCAGCCGTCCAGACTGCATCGAGCGTGGCGCGGTCTTCCGGGCTGCCTAGAGAAGGCGGCGGACAGCCGCACGGCCCGCAGGTTGGCGTGGTGCAGGGCGAGTGTTCCTGACCGGCTGAATTGATGGGAAGGCAGGCGGAAAGCAACAGGAACACAACAAAGCAAGACAGAACGGCTTGCTTCATGGCGTTGGGCAGGGAACGAAACGGCTTTCTTGAGGCTGCCATTCGTAACAATCGAAGGCATGTTCCAGAGAGGAGTAACAACTTAAAGACGTGTGGCAATCTTCTTGGTTCCAAAACGGTCTGCCCACATAGAACAAGAGCCGCTCACCGCGTTGTTCCCACTCGATGCCGCGAAAGTTCGGTTCGCGCAAGAAACCGGTAAGTTCGCTAAGGTGTGTAAATGCAGGCGAAATCTGAAAGAAGTGCATGGTCTCCCGAAATTGCTGCGTGGAAGAAATCGATGCTTCAGGCACGCCATCGCCGTTCAAGTCGTTCCAGTCCAGTCGAACGGTATCGGGGTTACAAGGAAAATCGAAACGTCCGATGATTTCAATTTCATCGAGCATTTGGATGGCGCGCCAATCGGGCTGACGCCACGCCTGTAAGCGGCAACCCTGACCGCCAACGACGACTTCCACGCCGATTTCGCGCGCATATCCGCTTGCCAGCGAAAGAGGCGTTTCCCCGCCGCATGGAACGGCTGACGGGGATTCCAAGCCAAAAAAACGCAAAAAATCTTGTTCGATTTGGTTAGGGTCTATGTTTCCCTGATGCCAGCGGTCGTGGAGCGCATAGAGCAATCTCTTGAACATCGAGTCATGGCGCGCGGCTGAAGCAGAAATTGTCAGTTCAGGCCGCGCGTCGCGCCGGGAGAGCAATTCGAATGACTGGTCGTTCCAGCGATAGAGAGCATGCGTTTCCGGGCCGAGCGTAGTAAAGGGTCGAATGCGACTGATACCGAATTGCACACCAGCCGAGTCGTAGCAAATCTCACGGCTCAAGGTCGTTCCCACTTGGTAAGAATACTGCTTCAACGTCAGAATATCCCCCTCTGACGAAGGTTGAGTGATGGTAACGCTTGTGACAGATTCGCTCTCCGATGCAAAAGACAATGCCCAGGAATATCGCTCATACGAAAGCGAGTCGCAGGCATCAGCGGCGCAACGGATGTATTCTTCATTCAGGTCAGTGGTGCGGATATTTGAGCCGCCGTTTCGGGCAATCCAGCGCAGCAAAACCCCATCCTGCTTTTCATGGAACTCGACATCAAGCGCATAGCGACCAAACTTGCGGGCATAGAACATCTCGCTCAAGGCATTCTCTCGGAGCGAGAGGATGAAAACATCCGCCGTATTGGGCCTCAAACCGGTCAGAATGGCGAGGATTTCGGGCTGTCCATCCCCGGTCAAGTCCAACTCTGCGCGTTTCAGGCGGCTATATTGTCGAAATTGCTCGAAGGAAAGCCTGTCCGAGGGATAATTCTGCCAGAGGAAGCGAAGCAGTTCTTCATCCGTTATCGAACGCGGCGGAGCACAAGAGACCAGGAGCGTTGCAGCCAGAGCAAAGAAGAAGCAATTTTTCATAGACGGTCCTTGCGCGCGCAAGGGAAGCGCCACAATACCTGCCCCCAAGTGTAGCATAGACTTTAGGGCCGCCAGGCGCGCGCCTGGCCCGTAAACGGCAGAGGATAGAACGGGCAGCCGCCCGGCCATTCTGCAAGGGAGACGAGCGCAGGGGTGACGGGCGTATTCGGCAGGTCGGTGTTCATGACGCTGAACACGAGCCAGCGCGAATCGGGGCTGAAGACGGGGTTGAAGATGGCCCAGTGTTCTAACTGCGCCAGCAGACGCGGCTCGCCCTCCGGCAGGGATTTCAGGTACAGGCCGGGCGTCATCGCGCCGGGGACGTTTTCCAGATAGGCCAGGGTTTTGCCATCTGGCGAAATGGCCGCCGAGGGAGAGCCATAGGAGTTGTAGCGTGTCTGGAGCAGGATTCGGCGCGCGCCATCGGCCACGTTGAGCAGTTCGATGCTGGCGGCGTCCTGAATGAGCAGGGTCTGGTTGTCAGCCCAACCGGAGAGGGTGAGGTTGTTCGTCTGGTCAGTGAGTGGGCGCGGGGCGGCTTGTGCCAGGTTGAGGACGAAGACGTTTGGCCCTTTGGCGGTCGTCCGCAAAAAGGCCAGGCGCGTCCCATCTGGAGACCAGAGCGGGAGGAAATCGGGCTGTGCGCCATCGGTCAGGGCGGTTTCGGCGCCGGTGGCAAGGTTGCGCAAGATAAGGCGGTTTTGCCAGTCGGCATAGACCAGTTGCGCGCCATCCGGTGAAAGCGAACCCTGCCCAAAGACGAGCGGTGTCTCCGCGCCGCTTGCCAGGTCGCGCAGAAAGAGAGAGGGCTGCGGGTAGAGCGCGCCGCGCATGAACAGGAGATGTCCCTCCAGCGTGGGCGGGGCTGGCGGGTTGGCCAGCGCCTGTTTGACGGAAGCCAAATTCAGACAGGCTTGCGGGGCGTAGAAGGGCGTGGCGCCCGCCGGGGGCGCGGGAGGCGTCCAGGAGAGGGTCCAATCGCCTTTCAAGCGCAATTCGGTGGCTGTCAGGCGGAAAGGCATGGGCGGGGCCGGGTCAGTGGCGGCTTGTACGAGCAAGTCGCCGCTTTGCGAGTCGCGGTAGGAGTTGCTCATGGCGCTGCCGCCATAGTCCATTTCAAAGACAATCCCATCCAGGCGCGGGTCGGCCTGAAACGCCAGTTCGAAGCCGCGCAGGTCGCCCTGTTGAAAGACCGTCGCCTTGTACAATTGGGCGCTCAGACCGGGCAAATCGAGCGGAATCAGCCCGGTTTTGAAGGGCGTGCCAACCCGCGCGGTCTCGAAGGAAAAACCCGCCGGGCGCAAATCCAGGCTGAGCGGCACGGGTTGGGCCAGGCGGACGTTGACGGCATCGAGCCGCAGGGTGATGCTGCCCTGAAATGCCTGACCGTAGAGTTTGTATATCCAAGTGGATTCGTCCAGTTCCTGCGTCAGCTGCAGTGTTTCGTCAAACGTGACCATTTCCAGCGCCAGACTGCGCCCGCTTTCATCGGTGGCGGTTATCCAACCCGCAGGGGCGGCGCTGGTGATGCGTCCATCGTCCGTTTCGATGTGGCCTATCAGGATGTAGCCATCCTCCAATGGGATGAATTGATCTAGCGCCAGGCGAATGCCGTAGAGCGATTCGGCTTGCGAGGCGTTTTCGGGCTGCCATTGCAGTCTCCAGTCACCGCGCACGGTCAGGATGGGCGCATCGAGCAGGATATTCAGCGAGCCGGTAGGGGGCTGGTCATAGTCCACGTTGACGGTCAGCCGTCCGCGCCCATTATTACCGCCGGAGCCGCCGAGCGGGTTGGTATCGAGGATTTCCAGGTTGACGCTGCGCACGTCGGGCGGAGCGCTCATCTCGAAAGCGTAACCCGTGCCGGTAAAGACGACTTTCTCTACGCGCACGGTGAAATCGCCCAACGGCACATCCTGGTTCACAAGCCATTCCTGCCCCGGCTGCGGGTTGGGTCCGGCATCGAAGGTGAACTGCGCCGAAAGGTCAAACGCTTGGGCATCCACCGCTTCCAGGTGGATAGTAAGTGGCCAGGCTTGCTCCTTACCGATAATTTCCAGCGTCCAGGGGAATTCACCCATCGTTGTGCTGATAGCGTCCACATCGTTGGCGGTACGGTAGGGCAATTCCACCCCATTGGCGTCTGCGACTCGCGGCCACTGGCTGAATCCGAGCGCCTGGGCGTTGACGGGCAGGCTGCTGGCGCGGAATTTGCCAACCAGGATGTAGCCGCTCTTGGTTTCGATGACCTTTTCCAGAATCAACCCCTCCGTGGAAGCGGATTCACCGCTTACCTGCGGCACGGGCGTGGAGGTAGGAATCTCGACCACCGGCACAATCGTCAGGTCAGGCGGGGCGGGGACGAAGCGCAGGGGCAGTTGCCAGTTTTCGGGGGCTTTGCCGGGCAGGGTATCGCGGATGCAATCGAGCAGGAATTTGGCTTCGTTGAACTGCAGCGGGATGGCCGAATAGACCATGCGCGTTTCCCATTTGCCCTCCGCGCTCATGCCGCCCCCGCCGCTCTGCGGCGTGAGCAGGGAGCCATTCGGCAGGCGGATTTGCCCTTCGGCGTAACAGCCTGGCACATCTTCCTGGTGCGAGAGCGCTTCCCAGGGGACGTTTTCGATGGTGTAGGTGATGACGGTTTTATCGGGCGCGAGGGTGGCGCTGGTGACGGTGAGGGTTATCCCCTCGCGAGTGAGCGTCACCGGTTCGGCCAGCACGCGCAGCGAAGCGCCTTGTTCCACAATCCCCACGCCGGGGATGTAGCCCAGCGGGCGGGTAACGGCATAGGCCACGCCCGAAAGCAGGGCCAGGGCGAGGATAACGAACAAAATCATCAACGCGGGTTTGGCGCGCAGGGTTTGCATGAATGTCCTCCGGTGGCCCTCACCCCCTTTCCCTCTCTCGCCGGGAGAGGAGGAATGCTGGTCAATTCCCCCTGTTCCGATGGGAGAGGGGGGATACTGGTCAGTTACCCCTGTTCCGATGGGAGAGGGGGGATACTGGTCAGTTACCCCTGTTC
>QEXW01000014.1 GCA_003130845.1 Anaerolineae bacterium | reverse complement strand
GCTCTCAATACCCGAATCTAAACAAAAAAGGGCGCTTTCGCACCCTTTTCTTGTTCGTTTCTCTTTCCCGACTTTGCTCAAAGAGCCAAAGTCGAGGGCGTTTTGTTTTGCAGCATTGCTGTTTCTGCAACCTTTAGGCGCCGAGCACGTAAGTACACACATGAACACTCTCTTACGCGCTTTGCTCCTGCTGATTTTGCCCCATCGGTTTGTGTTCGTACCGATTCGGATGAGCGTGTCGGCACAACGCCGTGCATCGCGTCCGTGCATGAAATCGAGGTAAAAATGACCGTTGAAACAAATTCTCCCCTCTCTAGTCCAGCGCCGCTCTCACCATCTGATGAGCGCACCTGGGCTATGCTGGCACACCTCAGCGTGCTAGTGAACCTGTTCACCGGCGTTCTTGGCCCGGTGGTGGCGCTTGGCATTTATCTGCTGTTCTACAACCGCTCGCGATACGTTGCCTACCATGCCATGCAATCTTTTCTATTTCAACTTCTGTGGTGGTATGGGCTAGGTATCGTGTGGGCAGTAATTGGGTTGCTCTCAGCAGTAATTATTGGCGTACTGCTCATCCCCGCCGCCTGCATATTGACTCCATTCTTCCTAATCGGCATGGCCATTGCTCCCATCATTGGCATCATTGGTGCCGTGCGCACCGCCCAAGGCCAAGATTTCCGTTACTGGTGGGTGGGGGATTGGGTACGCGGCGTGCTCAATTAACTTCTCATCTTCGGTCGTCTAACGCCCCCTTGGGGGCGTTTTTTTTCTTGGGGTACCAACCGAAAAGAGGATTGACCCAGCCCAAAATTTAGATTATTATCAAAGTATTAGACAATTATCTAAAGAGAAGACTATGCAAATTATCCTACAAACCTACTTGCACCGCATAAGCGCCTTTAGCCGCAATGCCCGCCTGTATCTATTCAGCGCCGTGCTGACCGGCGCGGCATTGGGTGTGTTCCGCCTACTGTTCAACTTTTACGTCTTGAGCCTAGGATATGACGAAAACTTACTAGGGCAATTGATTACCCTCACCAGCCTGACCGCCCTGCTAACAGCCGTACCAATGGGGTACCTAGCCGACCACCTAGGACGTAAAACTTCGTTACTGGTAGGAGGATACGGAGTGAGCCTCGCCATCGTAGGGATGATTCTCTTTCCGTCCCCTGCCATGTTTTACGCCATGAATATTGTGATGGGACTGGCACAAAGCCTTTCCATGGTCACCATGTCTCCCTTCTTGCTAGAAAACTCCGGCGAGGAAGAACGTACCTACCTCTTCAGCTTCGGGTCAGGTTTACAAATGGCTGCAGCCTTCGTAGGGAATTCAATTGGCGGCTACCTGCCCACCTGGGTCGGACAAATCCAAAACGTATCCCCCATGAGCAGCACAGCCTACGCCGGTGCCTTGCTTATCATCACGATAAGTTCATTGCTAGGATTGCTTCCACTGTTCTGGCTACAAACGCCCCGCATCAAGAAAGCGGACAAAGTGCTATTCGACCCCTTTGCCTATGCCCGCAAACAGCCGGTGTTACTTGCCAAATTGGTTGTACCTATGCTGGTTGTTTCCATCGGAGCGGGGCTATTCATGCCTTTTATGAACGTTTTCTTCCGCGTGCAATATGGCCAGCCCGACCCAGTGATTGGAAATGTGCTGGCTTGGGGTGCCTTAGCGATGGGAATCGGCTTGCTGATAGCACCACCACTGGCAGACCGGTATGGCAAAGCACACGTGGTCATCGTCACACAAGGGCTATCTATCCCTTTCCTGGTCTTGCTAGGGTTTGCACCTACGTTTTGGCTCTCAGCACTGGCGCACTACGTTCGTCTGGCATTGATGAACATGTCAGGGCCAGTTTACCAGACCTTCGTCATGGAACATGTTGAACCGGAATCGCGCGCCACCGTTGCCAGCTTGGTTGCCATGGCCAATAACTTCGGCTGGGCATTGAGCCCCACCATCAGCGGTTGGCTCCAGGTTCATTATGGCTTTGGACCGGTATATGGCGCGGTGATTGTGCTTTACTCCTTGGCCGTATTCATGTACTGGAAATTTTTCTGGAACACACGCACCACAGCAGAAATGCGGCTGGCACCAGCGCATGGCGATTAAATAAAAAGCGGATGGAATGTTCCATCCGCTTTTTTTGCGTGTTTACCAAGGGCGTCGGCCCCGGTCCCGATTACCGCCACCGCCTCCGCGTCGATCGCGGTTACCGCTGCCACGACCAAAGCCACCCCCACGGCTGTTGCCGTATCCCCCGCCAAAGCCACTGCGTTCCTCACGTGGCAAGGCAATCTTAACGCTCAGAGCGCGGTCGCGATGCGACTTGCCATTTAGCTGATTGATAGCAGCCTGCGCTTCGGCCTGCGTGGACATTTCGACAAACGCAAAACCCTTCGAGCGACCAGTTTCCCGGTCCTTAATAATTGCCACCGATTGCACCACGCCGGCCTGCGAAAACAGGTCTTTCAACTCTTGTTCGGTGGCGTCATAAGACAAATTGCCGACGTACAGTTTGGTTTCCATAGTTCTCCGTAAAAATGTTGGTTAAAAGTTCTCGTCTGTACTGTTGTGCGGAAGAGATGGGAAACCATTCTGCGCGCCAGCCGGACAAGTACCCCGATTGTAGCACGAATACGCCGATTTTCGACAAGAAATTTCCAACTGACATCTCACCAAAACGACTGCTCGGTAAGGATAAGAAGATTTGCCCAGAATTTTGAGAATACGCAGACACAACCAAAAAACGCAAAGGCCACCCGACCTTCGCGTTTCTTTCGTTCAACAAAATGGACTACAAGCGCACAAAGCGCGCCTGGAAAAAGCGCAAATACTTCGGCTCATAGACCATCTTCAGGCCGCGCGTCGTCTCACGGGCATCGTACACTGCTTTAACCGCTTCAGCCACGACATCCATGTGCGCCTGGGTATAAACGCGGCGAGGAATGGTGAGACGCGTGAGTTCCAATTTCGGGTAGTAATGGTCACCGGTTTTAGGGTCACGCCCGGCTGAGACAATCCCACGTTCCATGGAGCGAATACCCGAATCTAGATATAGCTCGGCAGCCAAAGTTTGGGCTGGGAATTCAACCTGCTTCAAGTGCGGGTAAAAGGCTTTTGCATCCAAGAAAATGGCGTGTCCACCAATCGGTTGAACAATTGGAATACCCCAACTGAGCAACAATTCGCCCAAATACAGAACCTGCCCAACGCGAGAGCGAATGTGCTGGTCATCCACCGATTCTTCAATGCCGATGGCCATGGCTTCCATATCGCGCCCGGCCAAGCCGCCATACGTATGCAAGCCCTCGTACACCACCACCAAATTACGCAGCTCCTCGAACAAATCCCAGTCGTTGACCGCCAGCCAGCCGCCGATATTGACCAGATTATCCTTTTTCGCGCTCATCCAGGCCGCATCGGTGTAACTACAAAACTCTTTGACGATTTGAGCAATTGTCTTGTCGGCATACCCTTCTTCACGCTGTTGAATGAAAAAGGCATTTTCCATCATGCGCGTTGCATCAAGGTAAATCTTGATTCCATACTTATCGCACAAAGCACGCAGCGCCTTGATATTGGCCATGCTAATCGGCTGTCCACCAGCCATATTGACGGTGCCGGCCACACTGATATAAGCAATATTCTCTGCACCATATTTGTCAATGATAGACTGCACTTTATCCAAATCAACATTGCCCTTAAACGGATGCAGATTGGCCGGGTCGTGCGCTTCGTCAATAATCACATCTTGAAAGATGCCCCCCGCCAATTCCTGATGCAAACGTGTGGTGGTGAAATACATGTTGCCTGGCACAATCTGGCCTTTTTTGATGACTGCCTGGCTAATCAGATGCTCGGCACCCCGTCCCTGATGGGTCGGAACAATATACTTATAGCCATAAATATTTTGAATGGCTGCTTCCAGCCGATAAAAGTTGCGGCTGCCGGCATACGCTTCATCACCCAGCATCAGGCCGGCCCATTGCCGGTCACTCATAGCACTGGTACCGCTATCGGTCAGCAAATCAATATACACATCTTCCGAGCGAAGTAAAAAGGTGTTGTAACCGGCTTCCTCGAGCGCCTTCTGACGCTGTTCACGCGTCGTCACCGCCAGCGGCTCAACCATCTTAATTTTCCACGGCTCAGCCCACGAGCGGCGTCCAAACTGCTGACCCATTGTTTTTGGGGTAGATTCAGGCATAAGTCATCCTCCTTTGTGGAAATACAGGATTATTCCAAAGGCAAGGCGGTGGTTGCCTTGACCTCGGTCAACACCAGACTCGTATGGATACGCGCCACACCAGGAATAGGCGTCAGGCGGTCTACCAAAAAGCGCTCTAAATCTTTGCGGTTACGCAAGGCCACTTTGAGCAGGTAATCATATTCACCGGTGATATGATGGCACTCCAACACTTCCGGCATTTGGCGCGTAGCAGCGCGAAACTTTTCGACCTGTTCTAACTGATGCATTTGCAAACTCACATGAATAAAACACAGCAAGTCATAGCCTGTTTTTTCACGGTCCAGCACGGCGGTATAGTGGCGGATATAACCTTCCCGCTCTAGCCGACGCAAACGAGCATGAGTCGCCGGCGGAGAAAGATGAACCGCGCGTGCCAAATCTACATTGCTCAAGCGGCCCTCGTGCTGCAAAGCACGTAGAATGCCTTTATCTACATCATCAAGCAACGATTGTTGTATCTCTTTTACCATAAAACCGCCTTTGATTGTTTTATTTTTGAACAAGCCAAAAAATCGAAATTAAAATAAGTTTTATTTGCTTTTTTATACAACAAATTCTGCGGATATGCTTGCTATTCAACCTGAACTGAAACGATAAAAAGGGAAACAATCCTTTCCAAAACCTCACTTACTCATGCCTAATAAGAGCACGGCAAATCTCTGACAGCCTAACCACAGATACCGAGAACAACCAACGGCTGACGTGCCCGAAACAAAGCCCACCGCTTTGCGACTTCTAGCGGCTTTAAAAATACAGCCCGGAAGACCTTCCGGGCACACCAACAGAATACTCAACTACTCAACCAAAAACCGGCTTACTCACTTCTCCATCATCAGTCGCGCGGCACGCCGACCAATTTCAACTGCGAAATTCGTCCCTCGGTCCCAAGGATAGACCTGACTCATCGAGGCAAAATACAAACCCTGCATGGGCGTCTGAATGGCCGGAATATTCTGTGAGTGATTCACTAACGGCACCGGTTGAGCGTATGTGGTGCGGAACAACCAAGTTTTTTTGACCCAATCCATCTCAAAACCAGGGTTAAGACGCTTGAGACTGGGCGCAAACTTTTGCAACAATTCGTCGTGCGTCAGGCGAAAATGCTCATGCTCTGGCTCCAAATAGTCACCGACATAAACGATATGGTCACCGCCAAAATGCTCCGGTGACACAAAATTGGTATGCTCCACCACAGCCAAAAAGGGAAACCCAGCACTTTTTGGAATGTTATACCAATAATACCCTTCCTGGGAAAGCCGCTGCTTGAGCGCCAACACCATCACCACCGCCCCCATGGACTTGAGTCTTAACAAACCTTCGAGATACTCTTTGGGAAGCGACGGAACCATTTTGGCGACTGCTCCAGGCGAGAGTGTGACCAGGACTTTATCGGCAGTTTGCACCCCGTCTGCCGTCGCCAGTTCCAACAGGTTTGTACTTGGATTGCGTTGAATGTGCGTGACCGGCGTTGAGAGTTCAATCCTAACTCCCGCCGCACGCAACTTCTCGGCGAACTGATCGGCAAAAGCCTGAAACCCGCCTTCAAAAGTGCCTAAGCGGGTTGTACGGGCATGCAAACGCGCCCACATCCAAGCCATATTCACCTGCTTATAATACTTCTCACCAAATTTACCGATGACAAGCGGTTCCCACATCAATTTATAAACGCGCTCACCCACCCATTTTCGCATCCACTCATCCACCGTATACCGCTCTAGGCTCTTCCAATTAGTCGTCAAGCGCAAATACAACCCTACCAGCCCAAAGCGGATTTTATCCACCCCCCAGCCCAAGCCGGGGAACAAAATCGCTTTGACGACCGAATCGAGCGGGTAAAACTTTCCCTGGTGATACACAACGGTATAGGGGCGTGGAAAACGCACTTTATGGCTGAGACCAAGTTCATTAATCAGCCCCAACATGTGTTTATCACTAGCAAACCAGTGATGATAAAACTTCTCCACTGACCAATCCCAGCCTGGTTCCTTAAAGCCGCTCGCCAAGCCGCCGACGTAATCTGCCGATTCATACATGACGACTTGATGGCCCCCGCGCCGCAAGTCCCAGGCTGCCGCCATTCCAGCATATCCTGCGCCGATGATTGCTATTTTTGACATAGTTCTCCGGTATCCAGTTTTTCGGTTTTTCAGTTGTCCGGTTATTCGGTTGGCCGGTTTTTTGGTTGGCCAGTTTTTCGGTTATCCGGTTTTTCAGTTATCCGTTTATCCGCTTCACCATCCGCTGCCATCATCCGCTTATCCGCTTCACCATCCGTTGCCCCATCCGCTTATCCGCTTCACCATCCGCTGCCACCATCCGCTTATCCGCTTCACCATCCGTTGCCCCATCCGCTGCCTATTCCGTTTCACTTCGCAACGAATCGCTCCACCGAATACCCTCGCGCGCCAAAAACCATGCGCCCAAGGCAGTAATAGGTAGCCACAAAGCAACATGCAACACCAGAGTATAGGCAGCAGCCATGGCTTGCTGCACGCCATACGCAGTCAACACCGCAATCCCGGGTGCATCAAACGTACCGATATGACCTGGTGCGGATGGAATGGTAGTTGCCAAATTAACAATACCATTCATCAACATCAACGCAAAAAACGAAACTTCGAAATCGAAAGCGTGCATAACAAACCAATACTTGGCTGTTTCCAACAACCAGATAAACACCGAAGTCAAAAAGACCATTAAGACATGAAAGGGGGAGCGTAATGAGGCCAAACCTGCCAAAAACTTATGCATCATATCATTCAATTTTTCACGCCAGCCAACCGGCACAAAGCGAGAAATAAACCAATCTCCTACTCTGACCGTGACCAGCGGAAACATCGCTGCCAGCAAAAAAACGACCAATGCGCCCAAAAAGGCGACGGTCCCATAAATGGCCACATCCTGAATATTACCCACGAACCCCGAAGAACCGGTCAGTTTTGCCAACTCAGGCAAGTTGAGAAACACAAAAGCCAGCATGACCACCCCGTCGAAAATGCGCTCAACGATGATAGTCGCCAACGAGGCCGAAACCGGTACACCCTCTTTACGCTTAAGAATCACCGCCCGCAGCACTTCCCCAGCGCGCGCCGGATAGATATTGTTGCCCATGTAGCCAATGGTAGTGATGGGAAACATCCGAGAAGTCGGGATTTTTTTGATAGGACCGAGCAAATAATGCCAGCGCCAGGCGCGCACCCACACTCCCACAAAATACACCGCCACACCAGGTACAATCCAGCCATACCGGGCTTGCGTGACCACACCCCAAAAATCGCCCAAGTGCAATCCACGCAGGGCGAGCCATAAAAACAGGACGCTGATGAGCACCCCTAGCCAAAATTGCCATTTTTTCATAGATATTGATTTTACCACTACGCAAAGTTGACATAGCCCAGGCTTTTTAGCCTTTGGGCCAGACCATCTGAAGACAGTGGTACTTTTCGGTATAATCCAGAGCATGAATCTTAATGCGCCTGCCCCCGACTTCCTTTTGCCTGACCTAAACGGAAAGCTTCACCAACTGAGTGAATATCGCGGCAAAATCGTGGTGCTCAACTTCTGGTCGGCGGAATGCCCCTGGAGCGAGCAATCTGATGCAGAAATCAAGATGTACAGTGAGACCTGGAAAGACAAGGTTATCGTCCTGCGGATTGCCTCCAATGCCCATGAAACGGACGCGATGTTGCGGGACGCCTCCCATGCGCGGGGTTTGGACATTATCTTGAAAGATTCTGCCGCACAAGTGGCCGACCTGTACGAAGCGCAAACCACGCCCCACTGCTTCGTAGTGGATGCAGAGGGGATTTTACGCTACCGAGGTGGATTCGATGACCGCACCTTTCGCAAACGAACCGCCTCGCGCCTGTATCTACGCGAGGCGGTAAACGCCTTACTCAACGGACATCTACCTGAAGTGCAGGAAACCCCACCCTATGGTTGCGCGATTGTGCGCCTGAACCAGGAGTGATTAGCGCACTCCCAACAAAATATCCATCGTCAGCTGGTCAAGCCGCTCATACTTCAGCCCGCGCTGACCAATTGCAACGCGGTCAAACGCCTGTGCTTTAAGCGCAGCGGCCTTTTCGGGGGAATATTTGCCAAAGAAACCGCTCATGCTGCCATCATCCGCATTGATTTCGGCCAACAATGCCTGCACTTCGGGGTCGGCGTTAAAGCGGGCGGCTTTCTCTTTGAGGATGAGATACGTCCGCATACAGCCGCGTGCAAAATCCTTAACACCCTCAAAGTCTTCAGTGCGGTAAGCATGGGCATCAAAATGTCGTGACCCCTGGTAGCCAACATCCTCCAAAAACTTGACCAGATAGAACGCTGCTTTAATATCGCGTGAACCAAAGCGTAGGTCTTGGTCATAGCGACCAGGGTACTGGTCGTTCAGGTCAATATGGAAGAGTTTGCCCGCCTCCCACGCCTGCGCCACGCCGTGCATAAAGTTGATTCCGGCCATGTGTTCGTGGGCTACTTCGGGGTTCACACCGACCATTTCAGGGTGGTCGAGGGTTTCGATGAAGGCCAGCATGTGGCCGGTCGTGGGGTTATAAATATCACCGCGGGGCTCATTTGGTTTGGCTTCCAGCGCAAATTTCAAGTCATATTTCTGGTCAATCGCATATTCACACAGAAAGTTCATCGCCTCGCGCATGCGCTTGATAGCATCCACCGGATTTTTGCTCGAATCCGTTTCCGTACCTTCGCGGCCACCCCAAAAGACATACACCTTTGCGCCGAATTCAACCCCCAAATCCATCGCGCGCATGGTCTTTTGCAGGGCATAAGCGCGCACTTTGGGGTCATTGCTGGTAAATGCACCATCTTTGAAAATCGGATCACTGAACAAATTGGTGGTCGCCATCGGCACCACCAGGCCGGTATCTGACAAAGCCTTGCGAAATTCTTTCTTGATTGCCTCGGCTTCAGCAGGGGTGGCGTCAAGCGGAATCAGGTCATTATCATGGAAATTGACACCATACGCGCCGACTTCGCCGAGCAGATAAACGAGCTCCGCCGGGCTTTTTGCGGGGCGGACGGCCGCGCCAAACGGGTCTGACCCGCGTGAACCAACCGTCCACAATCCAAAAGTAAATTTATGTTCGGGTTTAGGGGTGTAATCGGACATGGGAAACTCCTTAGGTAAGAAAAAGGGGTGAGGAACCAAAGATACTGCTTGACTCTTGTGTTTTAACTCTTTATAATCTTAGTTGGTTGCCACAACAAACTAATTCAACTTTATCTTAAATCAGCAGTGGCTGTCAAGGGTTATTCTATGCCGAAACAGACAGTACCTCAAACGGGGGACCAGGCATTGGTGCGACAGATTAACCTGTCGCTGATTATGCATAGTTTACGAACCCAGGCCCCCATTTCCCGAGCCAGTCTCTCGCAAACCACCAACCTGAACAAAACTACCGTTTCTGATTTAATTAACGAACTGAGCCAGCGAGGATTTGTTAAAGAACTAGGAATGCAGTCTTCCGGAACAGGCCGCCCGGCAACCTTGTTGACACTCAACCCCGGAGCAGGCTACATTGTCAGCGCTGAAATTGCGGTTGACTTTCTTGAAGTGCTTGTAACTGACTTCGCCCCGCAGACCATCTGGCAAGCCAAAGAACCAATTCTTCCTAGCACAAGCCCCGAAATCGTCCTTGACCGCTTGGTAGCTATGCTACATCAAGCCAGTACAAAAGGCCAAGCGGTTTCAAAAAACTTTCTGGGACTGGCGGTTGGCGTGCCTGGGCTAGTTGATCAGGCCACCGGCACAATCTTGTTCGCACCCAACCTGAAATGGCGCAACGTACCATTGCTAGCCCGTCTGGAGCAGGAACACTTCGGCGTGCCCATTTTTGTGGATAACGAAGCGAATATGGCAACCCTAGGCGAACACTACTTTGGCGCCGCCAAGGGATACAACGAAGTTCTCTACATTAGCGCCAATGTTGGCCTGGGTGGAGGTCTGTTGCGCAACGGCCAATTATATCGGGGCGCGACTGGGGTCGCGGCTGAATATGGTCATATGACCATTGACCCGTATGGCGAGCGCTGCAATTGTGGGAATTATGGTTGCTGGGAGACCTTTGTCAACCAAAACGCCCTGTGCAAGAAAATAGTCACCGCCATTCGGCGTGGCGAAGATAGTCTTTTGGCAGAAAAAATAAAAGAGCAGAAAGATTGCGTTTCCGTAGAGATGATTGTTGAGGCGGCTCGAGCAGGCGATGCGTTGGCAATTCGCGCCATCCAGGAAGTTGGACGCTACCTAGGAATTGGAATTGCATCCCTCTTGAATGCCCTCAACCCTGAAATTGTCGTCCTCGGCGGGATTTTAAGTATTGCGTCTGAATTCCTATTTCCGGCGGCAAATGATGAAATCCAAAAACGCGCCCTTCCCTGGAATCGAGAGACTGTCAAAATTGTCAGCGCTGCGCACGGGTCAGACGCCTGCGTTAAAGGTGGGATTGCGACCGTTTATCAATCGGTTCTTTCGCTTACAAGGAGTTAGGTGCCTGTCTCCAGGCTTTGTTTTATTGTCCCACAAAGCAAATCTTTAACAGTCGGAGGTGCCCCAACCAAATTCCATACCCCAACCCAATCCATCCTTTTTGCAAGAATAAACTGACGGAGGAAAAGATGTCCAAATTAGCACGTGCTGTATTTACGCTTGTTCTAATCGCCTTGTTTGCAACCAGCCTGGTTGCTTGTGGCGGTGAAACACAGAAAACCCAAGCCAAAATCAAAGTCGGCCTGTCGTTTTCCGATTTTGCAACCGAGCGCTGGAAGAACGAAGAAGTCCTCATGCGCAAACTCCTGGAAGAGAAAGGCTATGAAGTCATCAGCCAGGAAGCCAATCACGATGTCAAACTCCAGAACGACCAGATTGACAACATGGTCAGCCAGGGTGTCAAGGCCCTGATTGTCGTCGCGGAAGACGGCGATGCGATTGTAACCTCGGTTGACAAGGCCGCCGATGCCGGCGTGAAAGTGATTGCCTACGACCGGTTGATTAAGACCCCGAAAATCGCTGCCTACCTATCTTTCGACAACGTCGAAGTGGGCCGCCAGCAAGCCCTGGGCGTGATGAAAGCCATTGGTGCGGATACCTGGGATGTTGCCAAGAACGGCAAGATTCGCGTCATCCAACTCGCCGGTTCCCCCACCGACAACAACGCCACCCTGTTCACCAAGGGCCAGACCGAAATCCTGCAACCCTACGTTGACAAAGGCATTGTCGAAATCATCGCCCAGCAAGGCGTTGAGAACTGGGACCCCGCCAACGCTCTCAAGTTGATGGAAAACCTGCTCACCGCTGCTAACAACGATGTCGATGCGGTGGTCGCCTCGAATGACGGCACGGCCCTCGGCGCGCTCCAGGCCATGAAGGCCCAGGGATTGGCCGGTAAAGTGCCGATTTCGGGTCAGGATGCTACCGCCGACGGCTGCAACAGCATTGTCAAAGGCGAACTGACCGTTTCGATCCTCAAGGATATCCGCCTGCTCTCGCCGCTTGCTGTTGATGTAGTGGACAAACTGCTCAAGGGTGAGCCTATCAGTGGAATGAAGAACTACACCCTGGCCGAACTAACTGTTGACCCATCCATGAAAGGCGAAGTGCCGTGCGTCTTCCTCGAAGTGCAGCAGGTTACCAAAGACAACGTCTACGAACTGGTCGTGAAGAGCGGCTTCCAGAGTTACGATGATGTCTATCGTGATATTCCCGAAGCCCAGCGCCCACCCAGGCCATAGGCTATAACCTGAAGTAGAATCATCCCGGCTCCTTCAAAAGACCGTTGGAGCCGGGATTTCACCCTGATTAAGACAAGGTAAACCACTTCGCAGAGGAGTATCCGGTGGATAACGATATCATCCTCGATTTTCAAAACGTCACCAAAAAATTTCCTGGCGTTACCGCATTGGACAATGTTTCGATGCAAATCCGGCGCGGAGAAATTCATGGCCTGTGTGGGGAAAATGGTGCAGGGAAATCAACCTTGGTGAAAATTCTATCCGGCGTTTACCCCTATGGGTCTTACGAAGGAAAAATACTTTACGAAGGCCAAGAATTAAGACTGGAAGGCCGTTCTATTCGCCAGGCCATCGAACAAGGAATCGCGATTGTCTACCAAGAACTGACCCTTGTTCCTGGAATGACCGTTGGTGAAAACATTTTCCTAGGCAAGGAACCGGTTGAAAACGGCAGCATCAACTGGGATAAGCTCTATGCTGAGACAAGAGAAATCCTGACCAAATACAAACTCGATGTTTCGCCCCAGGCCCTGGTGAAAAACCTTGGCGTGGGAAAGATGCAAATGGTGGAAATCGCCAAGGCACTTTCTGAAAATGCAAAAATCCTTATCCTGGATGAGCCGACCAGCGCCTTGAGCAGAGCAGAAATCGATAAATTGATGGAAATCCTGGAGACGCTGAAGAGTCACGGCGTCACTTGTATCTACATTACGCATAAACTCGAGGAATTTTTCCGCATCACCGATACTGTTACCATACTGCGGGACGGTAAGGCAATCACAACCCGCCCGACTGCCAGTCTTAACCAGGAAAGCCTGGTACAGCATATGGTGGGACGCGAAATGAAAGAGCGCTTCCCCAAAGGTAACCGCCAGCCAGGAGAAGTCATCCTCGAAGTAGAAAATTTACAGGCCGTTGACCCCAACGAACCAAGCCATAAAGTTCTTTCAGGGGTGAGTTTTAACCTGAGACGTGGGGAAATTCTCGGGATTGCCGGGTTGATGGGTTCCGGGCGCACTGAATTGGTCATGACCATTTTCGGCGAATACGGAAAAATAACCGCAGGAACGATAAAGCTACAGGGAAAACCGATTCAAATCAAAAGCGCGCGCGATGCGCTGAAAGTGGGCATAAGCCTGGTCCCGGAAGACCGAAAAGGTCAGGGACTGATACTTATCCAATCCATTTTGCGCAATATTTCGCTCGCCAATCTCGACCAGTTTTCCGGCTTCTTCCGCATCAACCAAGATGCCGAACTAGCCGCAGCCGCCCAGCAAGGGAAAAACCTGGCACTTAAAGCATCCAGCCTGCAAGCTGCGGTGAGTTCCCTTTCGGGAGGCAACCAGCAAAAGGTGGTCATTGCCAAGTGGCTGTTGACCCAACCAAAAATCCTGATTATGGATGACCCAACGCGCGGGATTGATGTGGGCGCGAAGTACGAAATTTACAAATTGATGAATGAGCTGGCCGAACATGGCGTCTCCATCATCATGATTTCCAGCGACCTCGAAGAAGTGCTAGGGATGAGCGACCGTATCGTTGTCATGCACGCCGGCAGGTCGAATGGCACGCTTGAAATTGCCGAAGCAACCCAAGAAAAAATCATGGCGCTTGCCACAGGCATTGCCTGATTTGAACACCAAGAGGTGACACTCATGAATCTCACAACTGAAATTACCAAGCGCTTCCGCGAAAATATCCAAACCTACACCATCATCCTGGCATTGATAATAATTTGGGCCCTATTCGCCATATTAACACCCAACTTTGCCTACTTACAGCCTCAGAACTTTTCTAACCTGTTTCGACAAATGACTGTCACCTCGTTCCTGGCCGCTGGGATGGTGCTGGTGATTGTGACCGGCAATATCGACCTTTCAGTCGGTAAGTTGGCAGGCTTTGTCTCCGTGGTGGTGGCTTTTTTCCAGGCCAGAGTCTGGAGTACAGTCATTCCCGACCAACCGGTGCTATCTGCCAGTCTTTCGGTCATCATTGGCTTGCTAACCGGAACGCTGTTCGGCATATTGCAGGGTTATATCATTTCCTACTTGAGCATCCCAGCGTTTATCGTTACCTTAGGTGGTATGTTTGTCTTACGCGGTGGTATCCTTATCATCACAGAAGGGAAAACCATCCCCGCCAACCAACCGGCTTTTTCAGAAATTGCCCAAGGCTACCTGCCTCCCTGGGCAGGGTGGGTGGTAGGAGCGGTTGTGGTAGCGCTCCTGTTCTTCAACATGTTCAATAGCCGCTTGCGCAAGAGAAAATACGGCTTTGAGGTCTCCAGTCTCAGCATCGATTTGCTTGGCACCATCTTTCTTTCCGCTCTAGTCATCGCCTATATTTTCATCGTCAATCGCTACAATGGTATCCAGGTGCCAGTGTTGCTGTTGTCAGTCACTGCGCTGGTCATGGCGTATTTGTCGAATAATACCCGCTTTGGGCGTTATGCCTATGCCATTGGAGGCAACCGTGAAGCGGCGCGGCTTTCAGGCATCAACATCAAACGCACTATCTTCATGGTGTTTGTGCTGATGGGTTTCCTGTGCGGCGTAGCCGGGGTCGCCCTGGCATCGTATGTAGGCTACGGCACTACCGCCGCAGGCGAAGGCTATGAATTGGACGCCATTGCGGCATGTATCTTGGGTGGCACATCCACGCTAGGCGGAGTTGGGACGATTTTTGGTGCAATGATTGGTGGCCTGATTATGGCCTCGCTAACCAACGGTTTGCAAATGCTTAACGTTCCCTCTGCATATCAATATGTTGTCAAAGGCGCGGTGCTGGTTCTGGCTGTTTTCTTGGATGTTTACTTTAAAAAGAATCGCTGATTTCCTGTCAGGAAAAGCCATTCTTGGCACAGTTCCAACAAACAACCCTCGACTTTGGCCTTTTCGTTTTGGGTCTTGAAAAGTGAAAGCCTTCTGAATAGAGTGTAGTTGCGAAACAAAACTCTGTCAGGAGGCTTTCATG